>NZ_JAKMQQ010000029.1:0-1815 GCF_025771645.1 Campylobacter sp. IFREMER_LSEM_CL2256 | reverse complement strand
TATCAATATTGAAAACACTGGTACTATCTATGGAGGTATTACTAATAGTGGTACTTTAACCTTAAGCAATGGTCAAGTAAGCTCAGAAGCTGGAAATGCTAAGTGGGATGGTGGTACTATCACCAAATCAAGTGATGGTTATCATATTAAAAACAATGGCGGTAAAATCAGTATAGATGGTTGGTACTTTGATGAACTTGACTATACTCAAAGTAATGAACAAAGATTAGAAAATTCTATCATTATAGGTGGAGATAATCTTGGTGGTATTAGTGCAGATAAAATCTATGTTAATACAGAAAAACTAAAACTCCAAACAGTTTATGAAGGTAATACTTTCTTTGCAGATAAAGATGGTAATATAGCAGGTGATAAAACCAATAATGGTGCAGGTGTAAATGGTTATAATATCCATAGCTTATCAGGTATTTATGACTTTATAGGTTTGGGTAATGGTAAGTATGTAGCTAATGTTAACTTAGCTGAATTAAGTGGTAAAACATTAGCTAAATCTATGGTGTATTCTTCTAGATTAAGAAATATTAATATCTCTAATATGTTAAGAGATGTTACTGCTCAAAACTTCCAAACAGAATTCTCTCAAGTATTAGATATGGAATTGTCTAAAAAAGGAGAAGCTTATGGAAATGATGCTGATTTATTAGCTGAATTAGAAGATATATTTATTCCTAATAAAAATCCAAAAGCAAGTAATCATTCTTTCTTACTTCCTTATTATAATCACTCTTCTATTAAGATAGGAAAGAGTGTAGGACAATTAAGTGTTGATACTGCAGGTTTAATGGGAGGATCTTTTAAAGAATTACCAAAAGATTATGGTATTATAGGTTTTTATCTAGGTTATGAAGATTCTTCTAAAGAACAAGCTACTCAAAGACTTAAATTTGATGATAAAACTTATTATGGTGGTTTAACTTATTATGGAGTAATAGCAAGAAATGGTATAGATCAATACTATATTAGTGCTAATACTAAATTAGACTATACTAAAACAGATATAGAAAAAACTTATAAAAATATTCCATCTAGTATAAAAAGTGATGCTAAGGTATATGGTTATGGTGCTGAAGTAAAATTAGGTGCTAATTATTATAATACTTTAGATATAGCTAGAATATCTCCAGAAATAGGTTTAAGCTATTATGGTATGAGTAATAAAAACTTTGCTCTAAGACATATAGATGGATTAAAAGAGCATTATATGGCAGAACAATTTAATTTCTTTGATGCAATAGCAGCTGTGAAATTATATAAGCCTTTAAGTGATAAATTAAGAACTAATATTACTATAGGTAGTGTAGTAAATTTATACAATGATGCAAAAGGAAGTTTAAAACTAGGTCCAAATGAAATTAGTACAGATATAGATACTTCTAAGTATTATGGATTTGGACAATTAGGTCTTTCTTATGCTATAGCTGATAATGCTGATTTATCATTAAATTATGCAGGTGCATTTACATTTGATAATACCACTTCACATACTATGTTTTTAAAACTAGGTTTATGGTGGTAAGATTATTCTCACACTAACTATTTATTAGTTAGTGTGAATAAACAATTTAACTGCCCAGAGTTTGCTTAAAACAACAAAATAAAGTTAAAGAAAAAATATCAATATAATTATTAGTTTATAGCTTATTAGATTGATGATGATAAATCTTTTTTATAGTTGCAAGATAATATTAAAACTCCTTATTAAGTAAACTCTAAAGACATTAAGCTTAAAGCTTTAGTTTATTGCTTTAATGCTTTTAAGCTTAATGTGTGTTAAGCAAGCTCTGGGGAGGGAAA
>NZ_JAKMQQ010000028.1:0-1839 GCF_025771645.1 Campylobacter sp. IFREMER_LSEM_CL2256 | reverse complement strand
CAGTTTCCAAACATTAACTATCAAAGAGCATAATTACATCTGTAAAAGCAAACATTCATAGATAACTCCTTAGTTTTTAAAGATCTAGTAAAAACTAGATCTTTAAAGATATATAGTTTTAAATATGAATGAGATTATTTATAAAATATAAAATTAGGAATAAAATTAAATTATAATTTTAAAGATTTAATTTAATATAGTTTGATTATCTAAACTATAATCATTATATACTAATAATTATAGTATAACAACACGCTATAACTTCAAATATATATCCCAATAAATACATATTTTTGTTTACTTTAAGAATTCTCATATAAAACTATGATATAATACAAGCCATAGTTTTAATTTTAATAAGGAGAATTCTCATGAAACTAGTTAAACTTAGTTTAGTAGCAGCTTTAGCTGCAGGTGCTTTTTCAGCAGCTAACGCTGTTTCACTTGAAGAAGCTATAAAAGATGTTGATGTATCAGGAATGATGAGATACAGATTCCAGTCTGATAGATTAGAAATTGGTGATGCAATTCAACCAGAAGGTTACAATAGCTCAAAAAATAATGAGCATAAATTTAAAGCTCAATTAAACTTCAAAGCAGCTTTAGATGATAACTTCAAAGCTTTCGTTCAATTTGAATATAATTCAACAGATAGAGGTTTTGGCGGTTCTTATAATGAGAATACAAACAGTTATAACCCAGGTGGTGATTTAGCTAAAACTGATACACATAATACATTTGCTGTTAAACAAGCTTACTTAGAATACACTAACGAAGCTTATGCTACAAATGTACTTTTCGGTAAAATGGAACTTGGTTCAATTTGGACTGATGATGCAGTAGGAACAGGAGCTAAAGTTCTTAACAACTCTATTGAAGGTTTAACTTTTGCAGGTTACTGGTTTGATGCACTTAACTGGGAAGATGATAGCGATTTTACAGATTTAAGCATAGCTAAATCATCGATTTATGGTGGTGCTGTATTAGGTGATTTTGATCCATTTGCTTTCCAAGTATGGGCAGCTTATGCTAACAATTGGGCATTCTTATATGCAGTAGATGCTAGCTATAAATTTGCATTCAATGACATGAATTTCAAAATCCAAGGTCAATACTTAGGAAATAGCTTAGACAGCGATAAAGAAAAATTAGGTCTTGCTGACAATAACTTCTATGCTGCTAAATTTAGCGGACAAATCTCTGCTTTTGATTTCCAAGCAGGTGTAGTTGGTTATGGTGATAAAGATAAAGGAACTATTGTAACTTTAGAGGATACAGGTAGAGTTATTGCTCCAGGTCAACAAATTTTCTATTCTAATGATGGAAGCAAATTAGTTAAAAACGATGGTGAAAGCTTCTTTTATTTTGCAGGTTTAGGCTATACTTTTGCTGAAACTTTAAGAGTAGGATTTGACTATATTGGTGGTACAACTGAAAGAACAGGTAAAGAAGATACTGATAAAAATGAATACGTAGCAAGCGTATCTTATGCTTATAGTCCAAAACTTACTTTCAGCGGATTCTATTCTTATCTAACTGAAGATAACCATAATGGTGTAAAAGATCAAGATGCTGACGATCAATTCATCAGACTTGAAGCTCTATACAAATTCTAATTATAAAAGCTAAGCCAAAAGGCTTAGCTTGCTATATCTAAAATTATCTCTTCTTTTAATCCCTGTATTTTAATTTCTTTTATTTTTAAATCATTAGGTAGATTTTCTAGTAAAGCTTCTTTGCTATGTATGTTTTTACTTGCTAGTATTCTTAATATTTTACCCCTATAAGCCTTTGCAAAGTGACTTAAAGTTTTGGAATTTTTTAAAAAAGTGAGGGTAA
>NZ_JAKMQQ010000027.1:0-1925 GCF_025771645.1 Campylobacter sp. IFREMER_LSEM_CL2256 | reverse complement strand
TTAAGTGGTAATGCTAAAGTTCTTTTACCTATTATGAGTGAAGATAATCCAAAAATATCTTATTTTTTACAAAGCGGTATAGGTGGATATGATAATAATAGAATCATAGGTCATTTTGGTGGTGGTATAAGATATTATCCTAATGCACTAGCATTAAATAATTCAGGAAATATCATGCTAGGATTAAACCTAGTTTATGATTATGATTTTAGTAGAGAACATAAAAGAATGTCTTTGGGCTTTGAAAGTATGCTAGATACATTAGCTTTCCATGCTAATATTTATCAAAGACTGAGTGATTGGATTAATAGTTATGATTTTAAAAATACTAATAATGATCTAACTTTTTTAGAGCGTCCTGCTAATGGTTGGGATATGGGTGTTAAATATGCTTTTCCTTCTATGAGCAATGTAGCTGTTTTTGCTAATATGAGTAAGTGGTATGGAGAAAAAGTAGCTCCATTTGGCAATGTAAGCTGCTTTGAAGATTTAGAAAAAAATCCTTTAGTGTATGAAGGAGGTATTATTTATTCACCTTATCCAGCATTAACTTTTTCATTAAGCCATAAAAGAAGTAATGAAAGCGATAAACAAGGCACAAATATAGCTATGAATTTTAATATACCTTTAGATAAAGATGCCCTCAAACATGCTTTTGATCCTAAATTAGCAGGTATAAATAACACTATTGAAGGATCTAGAACTCATTTTATAGATAGAGATTATTTTATGGTGCTTGAGTATAAAGCCATTAATAATGCTTATCATATTTCCTATTGTGGAAATTTAGGAGATAATACTCATTGTATTATGCTAAAAAATGGTTTTAACCAAGCAGTTAAAAATGTTGCTATGAGTGTAACTCCTGAACAAAAAAGTGTTATCTTAAAGAATGGAAATCATTATATTACTGATGATAATGGAAAGGTTTTTGTAAAAATAATCCATGCTTATGGAATCCATCAAACCAATTTAATTGCTAAAGCAGGGAATGCTCAAGAAAGTTTCCCTATTACTATTATAGCTCCAAAAGAAGACTTTAGGATATTTGCCAAACCTTCTAATATACAAAGATATGAAAAATCTCTAATCACATTTGCAGGAAGTGATTTAACAAGTGATTTAGATATAAATTGGAAATTAATTGGCAAAGGAAGCTTAGAAAAAACTCCAAATTCAGATAAAACAGATAAAGATGGAAATTCAAATATCATCTATAAGCCTGATACAAACATGAAAGATAAAGAAAAAGCAACAATCATTGCTAATGTATTAGGAGTTACTTTAAAAACCTTTGTTCAAATAGCAATTTATGGAGATAATGATATTATCTTAGATAAAACTGCTATAGGCAATAAAGAAAAAACTCATGCAAGTTATAAAAACTTAAAAGCTAAAACTACTAAGGTTAAATGGAGCATACAAGGAGATAATGCTTTATTTATTGATAAAGATAAAACTACTAAAGAGCTTAATTTAATAGCTGATGAAAAGGGTGAAAGTAATGTAGAAATCATAGGACTTAGCGGAAATGAAAAAGTAAAAATCATTGCTAAGAATATGAGCGATGAATTAGTAAAAGAAAAAAGTAAAATTTTAGAAATTAAAAATTATACAGCTACTATGGAGCTTCCTACTGGAAAAGATCCTGTGACTCATCAAGACTTTGAAAAGGGAATGATTGATTATAAAAGCGACTTTGAAGTAAAACTTAAAGGTTTAATGCCAAAAACAAAAGTTTTATGGAAAGCTAAAGATATACAAAGCAATAAAACTTTAAGAATTAACAATGACAAAGAAAGTACAGCTGATGATAAAGGTGAAAGTAAGGTAGTATTTGAAGGAGTAAAAGATTTTAATATTAAAAGATTACAAATCATTGCTACTTATAATCAAAGCACAGCTAGTACTCAAGAAGTAAGTGG
>NZ_JAKMQQ010000026.1:0-2370 GCF_025771645.1 Campylobacter sp. IFREMER_LSEM_CL2256 | reverse complement strand
GTCTTTACAAGCAAAACATTTTGAGGAATTTAAAGCACAAGGCGCTTCTTTTTCTCCGGTATTTAAGCCACAAAAAGCAGGCAATGTGGTAAATATGGGTAATGTTAATGCTAATAATATTACTTATAGGGAATAAGGTAAGTATAGATGGTGGCCATATCAATGGCAAACATAATGATAATGTTAGTGGTGGTGCTTTAAAAAATCCAAGCGGTAATACAGCTAATAAAATTCATTTAGTAGGGAATGAAGTTTATATAGACAAGGATATGGCAAAATTTAACTCTACAAGTGGTAAAGTAGATGTAACAGCCAATGCTATTTATACTCAAAGACAAATGATAAATTTTGCAAATGATGGCTATAAATTTGGCAGTGAGATAAAAGATAAAATAAATATAACAAACTATCAAAATCATAAAGGAAATTCTAATTTCAAAAAAGCTTTAACTATAGGTAATATGGGAAATGAAAAAGATAATGCTATAGAGTGGTGGCACTTTGCAAAAGGTTGGAATGAAGGTTTAGGTAATATTAGAGAAATTGATGAGTTTAGATTAGTAGATGATATAGATTTTAGTGGTAAAGAAGGTAAAAACTACGCAAACTATTGTATAGATGGATTAGGGTGTACTAGTATGATAGTTGGAGTTACCAGTGCTTTTACAAAAACTTTTGATGGACAAGATTATACTTTAAGAAATATTAATATAGACACAACTGTAGATGCAGTCGTAGATAAACCTAAATATGTAGGCATATTCGGAGTTTCTTCTAAGGGTGCAATTTTTAAAAATATTAATGTTGATTATGAAAGAGGTATTAATACTCTTAATGCTGGTTATATTGGTGGATTCATAGGGTTAGCTTCTGATGCATTGTTATCTAATATATACTTAGGTAATATAGAAAACATCACAGCGGTTACATATGACGGAAGTGTTCTTTTTATAGGTGGTATGATTGGTTTTGTTGATTACTCGGAATTATCAAATATTTCTTTAGACTCTATAAAGAATATCAGTGGTATTGCTCATGGACATTCTAGTTTTGTTTCCGGTTTATCGGGATACTCTAGGGGTTCGTCTATTTCAAATATATTTTTAAATAATATTGGAAATATTAATAGTAGAAGTTTTGCTATACCAGGTTATGGTGGTTCTTCCTTTGCTAGTGGTTTTATTGCAGGTATTCATTCTTCTTCTATTTCAAATATTTACTTAGATAATATAAAAAATATTAGTGCTAGTACTCTTGTCGGTGGATTTGCTGGTGGTATTAGCAACTCATCCATTTCAAATATATATTTAAATAACATATTAAATATTATAGGTATTGGCAATGATGTTTTATCTGGTGGTTTTGTCGGTGATATAGGTGATAGTAACTTTAAAAACATTTATATGTTTTTTGCTTCAGGTGTAAAAATTGAAGGTGAGCAAGTTGGTATTTTTTTTGGTTCATCAAAGGGAACTAATCTAAACAACATCCACATCTATCATCATGAAAACGATTTAGCTAATGCTACGGCTGATCAAAGCTATTGGGGTGATACTAACAATAAAATTCAAATCCACACTTATAATGATAATAATCAAGAAAGTGTTTATAAGGATTTTTTATCTAAAGCTAACATTATAGAAAAACCTAATCATTCTGACGTATCTTTAGAAGAAGACGACCTCAATAAAGAAGTTATTGGTCAAATCATAGAAGATATCACTCAAAAAGGATATGTGGTAGATATTGCTATGTTAGAAAAATTATTAGAAGTTTATAGCAAATTTAATCTAAATACCACAGAAAGTGAAAAAATAGCTTTTATTCAAACATATTTTAATATAAAAGATGAAAATGAAGCTAGAGGTATTTTGCAAAGTTTAGATTTTCTGACTTATTATACTAAGAATGAAACATTTGATAAAAATAGAATATCAAATGAAGCAAAAGATTTATTTATATCTTTACAAAATCAAAGTGAAACAACTCTAGCTAACAATAAAGCTTTATTTAGCTATTTAAATGATAATAAGGATGAATTAATGGCTGAGTATAACAAATACAAAGAGCTAGAGCAAATCTTTAAAGACAAAGAGCAAGACTATTTTAAAGCCCAAGCTGAATTTAATAGATTATTAGATTTAGTCAATAAAGGTAAGCTAAGCTACAACGATCCTAAATTCACTCAAGCTTTTAATAATTGGCTTAATGCTTATAATAGTTATTCCAATGCATATGTTGATGCTAAGAATATCAATGATAATATAAAATCCACTTATACTAAATATATTAACGAAACATTAGGATATGACAATTTTAATTTTAATCCTTTTTTGCTAAGTTTAAATCCTGATGTAGATAAACCTGAAT
>NZ_JAKMQQ010000025.1:0-2528 GCF_025771645.1 Campylobacter sp. IFREMER_LSEM_CL2256 | reverse complement strand
TTTACCTAGTGGAGGTAAATTTACTCATGGGACTAGTGGGAGTATAAGTATAGATAAAACTAATCCAAATAAACCTATAATGAATGTTAGTGGTAATGGAGCAAACTCAGTCATACAATGGGGTGGTGGTTTTAATATAGCAAATGGTGAAAAGGTAAACTTTGGAAATAATAACTTCAAAGGCCAACAAAACTACCTAAACATTGCTCATGGTACTAGTAAATCTACCATAGAAGGTATATTAAATGCAGGTGGTAATAATGTATTTTTAATTAATCCTAATGGGGTTATTATAGAAAAGAGCGGATCAATTATCAATGCTAATCGCTTTGTGGCTTCGACTTCGTCGATGAGTGATGATGATATGTGGAAATTTGCAAAGTTAACTAAAGAACAAGGTGCTTCTTTTTCACCGGTATTTAAGCCACAAAAAGCAGGCAATGTAGTAAATATGGGTAATATTAATGCTGATGATGTATTACTTATAGGGAATAAGGTAGATATGCAAGGTGGTAAAGTGGGCAATAAAAACTCTATTACACATTTAGTGGGAAACTATGTATATATTGATGCAGATAGCACAAATTTACATTCTACTATTAATGTAACAGCCGTAATAGATGGATATATACAAAGACAAATGATAAATTTTGCAAATAGTGGATATAACTTTGGTGATGATGTAATAGTAAATGCAGTAGATTATCAAAACCATATAGGAAATCTTAATTTCAAAAGAGCTTTAACTATAGGTAATATGGGAAATGAAAAAGATAATGCTATAGAGTGGTGGCACTTTGCTAAAGGTTGGAATGAAGGTTTAGGTTATACTAGATTTGTGGATGAGTTTAGACTGGTAGGAGATATAGATTTTGGTGGTGATCAAGGTAAAAATTATGCCAATTATTGCATAGAAGGAAATAACTGCACCAATATGATAGTAGCGTATAAAGATGCTTTTAATAAAACATTTGATGGACAAGGTTATACTTTAAAAAACATTAATATAGATACAACAAAAAATCAAGTATATAATGTAGGAATATTTGGCATTTCCAAAGATGCTAATTTTAAAAATATCAATATAGATTATAACAAAATGGGGATAAAATCTGTTTTTAATGGAGAAGCAGAAAGTCTTAATATTGGTGGCTTTATTGGAAGTTCACTTGGTAGTAACTTTAACAAAATTACCGTAAAAAATATAACAAATATCACAGGAACAACCGATAGCTATAATGTCTTTTCTGTCGATATTGGTGGCTTTATTGGAAGTTCATACAACAACAACTTTTCCAATATTTATTTAGATGGAATTAAAAAAATAAGTGGTTTGCAATTTAAGGGAATTGCTAGTAGTTCTGGTGGCTTTGCTGGTACAATAGGAGAAGATAACTTTAATAAAATATCACTAAATAATATAGGTGAAATTTATAGCTGTAGCAATGGCGGTGATATGAGTAGTTTTGCTGGTGGATTTATCGGCAATAATGCAAATTTAGCTCACAACTTTGAAAATATTTATTTATATTTTGATAAAGGTGTAAATATCAATGCTGTAGAAAGTACTGGAAAATTTTTAGGAATAAATATGTCTCCAGCGTCTTTAAATTTCAAAAACATCCATATCTATCACCATGAAAACGATTTAAGCAATGCAACTACCGATCAAAGCTATTGGGGTAATACCAATGATAAAATAAACATCCACACTTATAACGATTCTACTCAAAGCGATGCATATAAAGACTTTTTATCTAAAGCTAACACCATAGAAAAACCATCTAAGCCATCTAAACCAACCGATCCAATAGACCCAACCGATCCTGATGTCATCTTAGATGATGATGATTTATATGCCAATGTTATTATGGAATGGATTATCAATGAAATAAGAGGAGTGGAGCATATTGTAAGTGTTGAAGATCTTAAAAAGCTAGCTGATTTTATTAATGCTTTTAAAGGATTAGATAAAGATTCTAGTGAAGCAGAAATTAAAGCTGTTGTAAAAACACATTTAGGCATAGATGGTGATAAAGCTTTAAGCATAGCTCAAAGTATTAGCTTTTTATTAAACTATCAAGAGCATAATTTTGATGGTAGATTAAGCGAAAAAGCTAAAACTATTTATGATGATATTATCAAGCCAAATGTTAGTAACACTTTAGGGTTAATTTCATATTTAGATAAAAATCAAGCTTATCTTTTAGAACAATATAACAAATACAAAGAACTAGAGCAAATCTTTAAGGATAAAGAACAAGCTTATTTTACAGCAGAAGCTGAATTTAATAGATTATTAGATTTAGTCAATAAAGGTAAGCTAAGCTACAATGATCCTAAATTCACTCAAGCGTTTGATAACCGGCTTAATGCTTATAATTCCTACAATGCCTTATCAAATGATATTAGTGATTTAAATGCCAATGTTGCTAGTATTAATAAAGGTATTGAAAATCTAGGTTATACAAAATTTAGTTTTGCTAAATTTGATGATATTACTAAAATACATTTAGTTGAACCTAAAC
>NZ_JAKMQQ010000024.1:0-2577 GCF_025771645.1 Campylobacter sp. IFREMER_LSEM_CL2256 | reverse complement strand
GGGGGGGGGGAACGATAATTTTCGTTTTAACTCAAACACTTTAAACTCTTTAAAAAACTATAAAAACTCTAATCTTTTAAAACTTTCTTTATTTGCTATTTTTTCCCTAAGTTCTTTAGAGGCAGCCACCCAAGCAAATTATGATAAAGCTTCTAATGCTTATGTTATTAAAGAGCATAAATTTAATAATAATGATGTATATGATTATAATCTTGATACCTATAAACTCTTAAGTGGTAAAAACTTCTATGGCCAAATGGCTACTAATAAAAACCTTTCAAATATCACTTTAATCTATGATAATCCTAAAGATAAAACTCATTCTAAAATGAATGATTTATATTTTAAACAAGACATACTCACTCCAAGTATTAAAGAAGATATTTTTGTAGTTAATGGCTTTCATAGTTCTAACTCAGCTAATACTACCCTAAATCAAATCAGCTATATACCTTTTTTAGTTTCTGCTTATACCTTTAATGCAAAAGCTAATAATAATACCTTAGTATTAAAAGCAGGAGAATTATCTTCAGTATATTATTTAAAACCTACTGATAAAGAAGTAATTAACCCTAAAGCTACGGGTTTAGATAATAAATATAATTTTCTAATCACTCCAGCTATAGCTAGAAAAGGTGAAGTAAGTAATAATACTTTAAACTTCTTAAAAGATGCCTATGTAAATATGGGTGTTGAAAACACCTATACCTTACCTTTAAATGGTGCTCCTTATATCTTAGGTGCTTTTGGCGTGGATGCTAATGCTAATAATAATACAGTTGTATTAAACAAGGGAGTAAAGATAGACTTTCATACTACCCCTTATAGACAAAGCATGTTAGGAGATAATATCTTTGATGAGAGAATGACTCATGTAACAGGAGCTATTACTTATAATGGCAATGCTAAAAATAATAAGGTTATTATAGATGGAGCTTCTTTATTAGTACATGGTCCAAGTGGAGCATATTCAACATCAGCTGCTACTCACTTAGGAGGAGCTTTTGTGGATGTTAATAATAACCAAAGCTATGAAGTAAGTAATAATAGCGTATTAATCAATGATTTAAAACTAGATTTAAGAGTAGATACTAAAAATACCCCATTAGCTTATAATGCTGTTTTAGTAGGAGAAATCTATGGGGGTAAAATCATACAAGGTAATGCTTATAAAAACACTATAGATATAAAAGACTTACAAACCTTATTAGCATTAAATACTAATGTAGAAGTAAAAGCACTCTTAGACTTTTATGCAGGTATGACTAATAATGGTATAGCTAATGATAATAATATTAATATTAATCTAAAAAAGCCATTTGAGATTAATTCTAATTTTACAGGTAAAAATGAGTTTAATCTTTATGGTGGGGTAGCTACTAAAGGAGCTAATAATAATAGTATTAATATCAATGGGGATTTAACTCAAGGCATTACTGTTGAAAACCATCAAGATAAAATTCAAATCACAGCAGCACAAACTCTAAGCTCTAAAGCAAATAATAATAGTATTAATATTAAAAACTCAAACATAGCTATACCTTTATACTTATATGGAGTAAGTAAGGTTAGTTTGGATAATAAAGATTATTATGCAAGTAGTGCTAATGCTAATAGTATAGTTTTAGATAATGTAAAATCAGGTAGAAATCTAACTGCTATTATAGAAGCTGATAATTTAGAAAAAAACACTATAAAATATAATCTTGTACAATCTTTATCGAATGCTTCTAATATAGATAAAGGTTCTAAAATCATTTTAAGAGCCAATGAAAGCGCTAATAATAATACTTTAAACATTAAAGATTATTCAAGTGCAGCTAGCTCTAATGTTTATGTTATTAATGCTAAAACTGAAAGTGCTAATAATACTTTTATCTTTGATAATTTAGCCCTAGGTACAGCTTCTGATAAAAGAGAAGGGGAAATAGTAATTAGTGCAGGTATAGCTAAGAATACTCATGATAATTATACTCATATAAATAATTTAAATATAGATGAGTATAAAAACAACAAAGCTATATTTATAAGCGCTTCTGGTGTATATAGTGAAAATGATAAAAGCTATAATAATACTTTATATCTAAGTGGTAATACTAATATTTTTAATAATACTAATATAGAAGTATTAGCAGGTAGCTTTTTACAAACTAAAGAAGATGATAACTTTGTATCAAAAGCTCTAATGCATAAAAGTGGTACTAATAATCATTTAGTATTAAATACAAGTATCAAAGCAAATACTATTAATAACTTTGATCATTATAGCTTTATCTTAAAAGATGATACTAAAACTTATTTAAGTGCTAAAGAAGCTATTAATCTTTCTAAAGATAGTTCTATTAATGTATATACTAACAATAATGTAAAAAATAAAAGCTTTATTTTAATGCAAAGTGAAAAAGGCTTTGTAGATGCAAACAATAAACATCTAAATCAAAAAGACTTACAAAGCTTATTAGAAACTATTACTAAAAACAATCAAAGCTTACATAAAAACATCAAAGCAAAAGTTCAAAAAGCTAAATACACTCTAAGTGTAAGTAAAGATGCAAAAAGCATAGTAGTGAATTTAAA
>NZ_JAKMQQ010000023.1:0-2906 GCF_025771645.1 Campylobacter sp. IFREMER_LSEM_CL2256 | reverse complement strand
ATCGATGGATAATCAAAGTATGCAAGAGTTTGCAGATGGAAAACTTGCTTTTAATACTTTCTCCCCAGTGTTTAAACCAAATGGTGGTAATGTAGTAAATATGGGTAATATTAATGCCAAAAACGTTACTTTACAAGGCAATAAAGTAGTATTAGATGCTGATACTAATTGGGATAAAGAACACAATGGCATTAAATTTGGAAAAGTCAATGCTGAAAATATAAACTTAGAGGGCAATGAAGTTTATATTAATGTTGCTGGTGTAAATGCTAACAAAATACAATCAATAAATGTTGATGCTAAAACAAAAGGTTCTATGTATTTAAACGCTAGTGGATATTATTACAACCCCGATTCTTTTAAAGTGTTTAATAAAATAAGCAAAAAAAAATGATAATTTTAAGGTAGATAAATATGTAGGTATAGGTTCTGTGCAAGATTGGTGGTATTTTGCTAAAGGGTGGAATGAAAACAAAGAAGGTTTTAGAGATACAGCTAGTGAGTATAGATTAACCGCTAATATCGATTTTAAAAAGCAAAACTATGCTAATTACTGGTTTGACTTAAATGGTGATGGTAAAAAAGATGCTGATGAATATACTAGTATGATAGTTGGCTATGACAATAAAAATTATTTTAATAAAATTTTTGATGGTCAAGGTTTTACTTTAAGTAATATCAATATAGACACAACAAGCTTAAAAAATAAGCCAGAATATTTAGGTGTTTTTGGCGTATTAAGAGCCGCTACTTTAAAAAATCTTAATGTTGATTATAATCAAGGAAGTATTATAGGTTCAAACGATGGCATTATTTATGCAGGTGGTATGGCCGGTATGATTATGGATGGGAGTGATGTAAGTAATATCACATTAAAAGGTATTAATAAAATCGATGCTAAATCAAAAAGTGACATTAGCTATGTAGGTGGCTTTGCTGGCATTATTGCAGATTGGGGTGGAGATTTAGATGATTGGGATGGTGTGGATTGCTATGAAGATATTTGGTGTTTCATGAAAGGAAGCTCATTTAACAACATAGCTCTTAGAGATATAGGTAAGATTTATGGCAAAGGTGATTTAGCTTATGTAGGTGGCTTTGCTGGGGGTTTATGGTCTGGAGTTTATAATTATAGCAATATAGGACATAAATTTGACAATATTGTTTTACATAATATTGATAGCATTATGGCGAAAACAGATACTCAAAGAGCGAGAGTTGGTGGTTTTGTAGGACTTATTTTTAATTCAACTCAAACAGATTTTAGCGGAGATAGAATTAATGAGTTTAATCACATAGTATTAAATGATATTGGTTTGATACAAGCTAAAAATAATGGAACTTTTGATTGGGCTCCTCCTTTTTACATTAAAGATGATGCTAATGCAGGAGGATTTGTAGGATATTCAGGTGGTCAAAATTATTACTCTAATATAGTTTTAAATAATATTAAAAAAATTCATAGCCAAAGCATTGAAAAAGCAGAAACAAGTTATGCTGGTGGTTTTATGGCATATTCTGCAAGTACAGGGCAAATTTTTTCTAATATAGTTTTAAACAACATAGGTTCTGTTGTAGCAGATGGAACAGGTTATATGGATGGCAAAACAAGAGCCGGTGGATTTGTTGCTGTGGACGGAGATAAAGGTAGAGATAAGTTTAAAAATATTTATATATTCTTTAGTCCTGATGCAAAAATCGAAGCAAATGCCAAGGAAGGAACAAATGAGTATGCTGGACTTTTCCATGCCGTTTCTAAAACAGACTCTAAACATGAAAATATTTTTATATATCATCCAAATATAACAGAAAAAGGTGATATTGCAGATACTACGAATGGATTTAATAAGATTTCATACAACAACGGTGATTATGATAGTAAATACACCGAATTTAAAAATAAAATCACAACAGATCTAAAAGATTATGGCTTACATGAAAAGGATGACTATTTTAGTTTCAATACTGATTTTGAAGTAAAACCAAGTGAAGATATCTTTAGACCTGATGTAGAAAAGATTAAAGATAAAACAGCCACTTTAGATCAAGGTGATTTAATTAGCAAAGATATATGGGATTATATTATAAATGATATTGATAAGGTTCATTATAATATAGATATTAGATTATTAGCTAAATTACTAAGTGAATATAGCAATATATCAAATAAAACAGAAGATGAGCAGGTTGAGTTTGTAACCACATACTTAGGTGTAAAAGAAAATGATGCTAGAGCTTTATTGCAAAGTTTGAGCTTTTTAAATGCATATAAAGATCATGATATAAACAAAGCTAAATTTACCAATGAAACAGTAAAAGCTAGTTTTGTAAAATCTTTTGAAAATGCTGATACTAAATTTACAGATTTTAACAATAATAAAAACAAACTGTATAACAATCTAAATGATCTTAATAAAAATATAGTATCAAAAGGTTTTGATATTGAATACTTACTTGAAGTTAATCAAGAAAAATTAGCCAAATTTATAAAAGCTTATAATGATTATATAGTTTTAATAGAAAAAGGCTTGAAAAATGAAAATGATCCTGCATTTATAAATATTAAAAATACTATCATACAGCTTAATGATGAAGCTAAAAATCTTTATGCACAATTGCTTGACTATAAAGATCAACTTCAAGATTTTAAAGATAATAACGAATTTAAAAAAGTTATCATAGCTGGAGATTTTAAAACTATTCCTTTATTAATAACTCCTGATATTAACAAACCTATCAATGGAGGTGGTGAAGATGGTGATTATGAAAAAATCTCTCGTCAAATAGCTGATTTGCAAAAACAAACACCTACCTTTGAATATGAAGAAGAAGAAACCGAGGAAGTTGAAGAATCTGCATTTAAACAAAAAGGAAAAACTTGTATAGTTAGTGATAACTTTAAAACC
>NZ_JAKMQQ010000022.1:0-5325 GCF_025771645.1 Campylobacter sp. IFREMER_LSEM_CL2256 | reverse complement strand
GTTTTTATAAATTAGGTAATAGGTAAAATAATATATGGAATGTTTAATGGAAAATGAAAGGTGGTTTAAGTGTAAATTTAAAGCTTAAAAATAAGCTTTAAATTTTTATTAATATTCATATTGATTTAATTCTTCTTGGGTACCAAGTAGCATTAGTATATCATTCAAATAAGCGGTAGTTTCTAAATTTGGCATAATACTCCAAGTATCATGCTGTTTGTGTGCAATGACTTTTAAGTTTTGACCAATAGATTGCAAAGTTTTTCCTGCTAAGTTTTCATCCACTAAAAGTTTTGCTACTTTGATAGTATTGGCTGAAAGATCTATGATCTCAAAATTTGGATTAGTGATAAGAATTTTAGCCAAACGCTTTGCCGATTCTTTTTCAGGATAGATGACTTTATTAACCCCAAGTTTTGAAAGAATTTGCCCGTGTGTAGAAGAGTTTGCCTTGGCAATGATGTTTTTTACTCCTATTTCTTTTAAAGCCATGAAAGTGAGTATGCTTGATTCTAAATTTTCACCTATGCTAAGTATAACAACATCTGCATTTGCATAACCTGCTTCTTTTAAAGCTATAGTATGAGTAGAATCTAAAATATAAGCAAAATCTGCATGATCTTGTAATTCCTTGACCGCTTCTTCATCAATATCAGAAACAATAACTCTCTTACCTTGATCAATAAGCTCTTTTGCTAAAACTGAACCAAACCTTCCAAGTCCTATAATGCCATAAGTTTCTTTTTTCATAATATTATCTTTCCTTTTGGATAATTCAAATATTTTTCTTTTTCTTTGAAAAATATACTAAATAAAAATGCAAGCACACCCACTCTACCGCTAAGCATTAACAATATGATAAGTAATTTACTTTCAGAGTTAAAAAGCGCACTAAGCGATAAAGTCCCACCATCTCCTACTGAAACTCCTACTGTGGCAAACGCTGAACTTGTTTCAAAAAGCAAGGGTAAAAAGCTTTTATCATCTTCAATTAAGGATAAAATTAACACACAAGTGATGATATATACAATAGAACTTACTGCTATAATAAAAGCTTTATTGATAGTTTCTGTAGGAATTTCAAAGTTGAAAATTCTTGCATTACTATCTTTGATACTCCAATAAGCATAGATTAGCAATACAGCAATTGTAGTTACCTTAATACCCCCAGCTGTTCCACCAGGCGCACCACCTACAATCATAAATAAAGATCCAAAAAACAAGCTGGCATCTTTAAAGGTGCTAAGATCAAGAGTATTAAACCCTGCTGTTCGGTAGTTTACCGCTGTAAAATATGCACTCATAATTTTATCAAAAAGTGAAAATTCTCCTATGCTTTTTGGATTATGGTATTCAAATAAAAAGACTACTAAGCTTGCAAAAACAATCAATATAACAGTAGAAATTAAAACAAGTTTTGTATGTAAACTTAAGCTTGCAAAACGCTTTTTAGAAAAAAAGTATAGTTCTAATAATACAAAATACCCCAAACCTCCAATGATAATTAAAGAGGTGATAACAAAATTAATCCAAAAATCATCTCTATAAGGCATTAGGCCACTTTCAAATATACTAAATCCTGCATTATTAAAAGCAGAAATAGAGTGAAAAACACTAGCCCATAGAGCTTCGCTTAAATTCATATCAAGCTTAAATCTTAAAAATAACAATAAAGCACCTAAAAGCTCAATAGCAAATACAAAAAATAAAACCTTTTTTAAAAATCCTACAAGGCCATCGGCTTCAGGATAGATTAAGGATTCTCTTAAAAGATTTTTTTCTCCAAAACTCATCTTTTTGCGCACTAAAATATATAAAGCCATAGCTATACTCATATAACCTAAGCCACCTATTTGAATAAGCAATAAAATAACAAGTTGTCCATAAAAGCTAAAATCTAATGAGGTGTTTAATACAATAAGTCCTGTCATGCTTACAGCTGAAGCACTGGTAAAAAATGCATCTAGAAAAGATATGGGCTTAGTGTGCATAATAGGAAGCATTAGAATAAAGGTGCCAAAAAGTGCAACTAGGATATAACCTATAAATAAAATTCTTATATTTTTTCTATCTAAAGTTAATTTTGTCATTTTGATTCTTTAAAATTAAAAAAACATTCTACTTAAAATTGGTTAATAAGTAAAAAGAGAACTTTCCACATTTTAAGTGGAAAGTTGAAGTATTAAAGCATTCCTACTGCTAAGAAACCTAGAGCAACAGCTATAACTATAGCTAATACACCAGGGATAAAGAATGCGTGGTTAAATATGAATTTTCCAATTCTTGTTGTGCCTGTGTCATCCATTTGAACTGCACCTAATAAAGTAGGGTAAGTTGGAAGAACGAAAAGTGCTGAAACAGCAGCAAAACAAGCAACGAGCATATAAGAATCTGCAGGATTTGTAGCTGAAATTCCTAATGCAGCAATGATAACTGGAACAATAGCTTTTGCAGTAGCTGCTTGAGAGTATAAAAGCATACTAGCAAAGAAGAATGCAACTGCAAGCATAGCTGGAGTTTGTTTAACCCATTCACCTGCTACTTCTTTAATACCTGCCTCATGACCTGCAACGAAAGTGTTTCCAAGCCAAGCAACACCAAATACACATACACAAGCTGTCATACCTGATTTAAATACACTTGTATCTAAAATTTTTGCAGGTTCAACTTTACAAAAGATTGTAATTAAAGTTGCAGCTGTTAATAAGAAACTCATAATTGCAGCATCTCTTGGAATAACTACTGGATCAATCCATTTGATATTATTAGAAATTGCTGTAGCATAAAGAACAACCGCTAATACTGTGAATAAGAAAATAGCAACTGAAAGTTTTGCACCTGGTTTGTCTTCGCTTTGTAAAACATCAGAAGCGCTTTTTACAAGACCAGCTTTTAAGCGTTCTTGATATACAGGGTCTTTGCTAAGATCCATTGGAGTGATTAAGCTTACGATGAAAGCTGTAATCATACAAGCAGCAAAAGTAGTTACAATCCAAATACCAATTAATGCAGGGTAATTCCAACCAAGTGGTTCTAATACGCCAGTCATATAAACAACAGCAGCACTAACTGGAGAAGCTGTAATACCAATTTGTGAAGCAACAACCATTAATGAAAGTGGAGCTGATGGTTTGATGTTTTGTGATTTTGCAACATCAATAACAACAGGCATTAATGAAAATACTGCATTACCAGTACCTGCTAAAATAGTAAGTAACCAACCGCAAGCTGGTGCAAGGTAATTGATAAATCTTGGATGTTTACGTAAAATTCTTTCAGTAACTTTTACCATATAATCCAAACCACCTGCTTGTTGCATAGCAGAAATCGCAGCAATTGCTGCAGCAATGATTAAGATAACATCCCAAGGAATATTACCTGGTTTCATACCTAAAACAAGACCTAAAATAACAACACCCAGACCTCCGGCATAGCCTATTGCTATGCCACCGAGGCGGATACCTATGAATATTGCCCCAAGAAAGACAACAAGTTGTAAAATAATCATAATATCCATGATTAAACTCCTAAGTTATTAAGCTTTTCTTTTCTCTGTCATGTGAGGATTTAACATATTTTCTGGTGTTAAAATTCTTTCAATTTCTTCTTTTGGAAGATATCCTCTTTCAAGACAAATATCGCCAACTGCTTTACCAGTTTCTAAAGCCTCTTTAGCAATACTTGCAGATTTTTCATATCCTAAAACAGGATTAAATGCTGTAACAATACCGATTGAGTTAAGTACAGATTGTTTGCATGCTTCAGGATTTGCTGTTAAGCCTCTTACAGCTTTTTCAGCTAGAGATTTCATTGCATTTTCAAGTAATACTATAGAGTTAAATAATCCATAAGCAATACCTGGTTCAAATGCATTAAGTTCAAATTCTCCTCTTTCAGAGCAAAGCATAATAGTAACATCATTTCCTATAACTTCATAGCAAGCTTCACCTACTGCTTCACAAATTACTGGATTTACTTTACCTGGCATGATAGAGCTACCTGGTTGCATTTTTGGTAGATTAATTTCACCTAAACCACATCTTGGGCCTGAATTCATTAATCTTAAGTCGTTTGCAATTTTAGATAATCTCACTGCTGCAGTTTTTAACGCGCCACTTACATGTACAAAGTCAGCTGTATCTTGAGTAGCAGCGATAAAATCTTCAGCTGGTTTAAATTCAACACCAGTAATTTCTTTTAATTTTTTCTCAACCACAAATTTGTAATTAGGGTGGCAGTTAATTCCTGTACCAATAGCTGTTGCACCAAGATTTAAATAACTCATTGACTCACGAGCTGCTGTGATTTTTTCAATATCACTTTTAATATAGCTAGCAAAAGCGTTGAAAGTATTTCCTAAAGTAGTAGGAACCGCATCTTCAAGCTCTGTTCTACCCATTTTAATGATATCTTTGTATTCTTTAGCTTTAGCTTCTAATTCAGTTTTTAAAAGTTCCATAGCTTTTAAAAGATCAGTAAGTTTTGCATAGGTAGCTACTTTGATTGAACTTGGATAAGTATCATTTGTAGATTGACCTAAGTTTGTATGATCATTTGGATGAAGATATTGGTACTCACCTTTTTTGTGTCCCATACTTTCAAGAGCGATATTAGTGATAACTTCGTTGGTGTTCATGTTTGTACTAGTACCAGCACCACCTTGGATCATATCTACTACGAATTGATCTAAAAATTCACCAGCAATCAATCTATCGCAAGCTTTAGCAATAGCATCAGCTTTGTCAGCATCAAGAACCCCAACTTCTTTGTTAGCAAGAGCAGCTGCTTTTTTAACTTGAGCGAAAGCTTTTACAAAATAAGGATAATCTTGTAATCTTCTGCCACTCATATGGAAGTTTTCTAGTGCTCTAAAAGTTTGCACTCCATAATAAACCTCGTCAGAAATTTCCAACTCGCCAATAAAGTCGTGTTCTTTTCTTGTTCCCATGATGTACTCCTTGTGGGTTTTATTTAAGTTTTGTTTATAAACTTAATGAGTATTATATAACAATTTTTTATAAAAGTTTCATAAATTTTTCTGAATTTATCAAAAATCAATAAAAATATATAAAATAAATTAGAATATTGATATTCATTTTATAAATATAGTGCTTTTTTGGTAGGTATTTGATGTTTGTAGTGTTTATTATTGCTTTTATTGTTTATTTTTTAAAAATTTATATTTACTTTTTGTATAATTTTAAAATTCCACAAAAGACAAAAAGATTATGAAATTGATAGATTAAATTTGAAGAAATTAAATTTGAAAGTCTTACTAAGCTAATTAGCTTAGTAATTAATCCGCCTTTATATCAAACTAAACCT
>NZ_JAKMQQ010000021.1:0-5961 GCF_025771645.1 Campylobacter sp. IFREMER_LSEM_CL2256 | reverse complement strand
AAGAAAAATAAGAAAAATAAGAAAAATAAGAAAAATAAGAAAAATTTAAAAATAGTGTCACAAATAAATAATCCAAAAAATAAACCAATTCAATAACTAACAATAAAAACAAACATAAGATTATATATAAAGTAAGAATAATAAGAGAATTAACAAGTCCGCAATGAGCTACTTTCCCCCTGCCAGTAAGGCGTAGTATCATCACCCACGATGTGCTTAGCTTCTTGGTTCGGGATGGAGCAAGGCGTCTCCACATCTGTATAATCACGGACATTGTTATTTAAATATTCTATTTAAATACAGCACAATAAAAACTAGATTGAAATCATTTTTATTTTAACTTTCATCTTATTCTTATATTTAGATATTTTATTAAACTAACCACTTTATTGTTTTAGAATACTTAAAAAACAATGTTAAGAGCAAGTTCTAATATAAACTTTACTTGTAAGATTTTATAAACTTAAGAACATAATCTTTATATAAATATTTCATATAAAAACCTTCAAAGCTTTATTAAAAACCTTAACAAGGAAGTGATGCTTAAATAAGATAAGCCAAACGCTCTATTAGTACTGGTCAGCTAAAGGACTTTCATCCATTACACACCCAGCCTATCAAACTAGTAGTCTTCTAGAGAGCTTAGAGAAGATTCATCTTAGAGTTGGCTTCACGCTTAGATGCTTTCAGCGTTTATCCGTTCCAAACTTAGCTACGCTGCGATGCTCTTGGCAGAACAACAGCTACACCAGTGGTTTGTTCAACCCGGTCCTCTCGTACTAGGGTCAAATCTCTTCAATCTTCTTACGCCCACGGCAGATAGGGACCGAACTGTCTCACGACGTTCTGAACCCAGCTCGCGTACCGCTTTAAATGGCGAACAGCCATACCCTTGGGACCTGCTCCAGCCCCAGGATGCGATGAGCCGACATCGAGGTGCCAAACCTCCCCGTCGATGTGAGCTCTTGGGGGAGATCAGCCTGTTATCCCCGGGGTACCTTTTATCCTTTGAGCGATGGCCCTTCCACACAGAAC
Organism: Campylobacter sp. IFREMER_LSEM_CL2256; assembly: GCF_025771645.1. Classification (NCBI taxonomy): domain Bacteria; kingdom Pseudomonadati; phylum Campylobacterota; class Epsilonproteobacteria; order Campylobacterales; family Campylobacteraceae; genus Campylobacter; species Campylobacter sp. IFREMER_LSEM_CL2256. Next base: position 4,926 of record NZ_JAKMQQ010000021.1, on the reverse strand, counting down.
CACCGGATCACTAAGACCGACTTTCGTCTCTGCTTGACTTGTATGTCTTGCAGTTAAGCTGGCTTATACCTTTATACTCTACGAACGATTTCCAACCGTTCTGAGCCAACCTTTGTAAGCCTCCGTTATTATTTGGGAGGCGACCGCCCCAGTCAAACTACCCACCAGACATTGTCCCACTTGAGGATAACTCAAGCTGGTTAGCTACCCAAATAAGAAAGAGTGGTATCTCAACAACGGCTCATATACAACTGGCGTCATATACTCAAAGCCTCCCACCTATCCTGCACATTCTTATCCAAATAGCAGTGTCAAGCTGTAGTAAAGGTCCACGGGGTCTTTCCGTCTTGCCGCGGGTAGGAGGAATTTTCACCTCCACTACAATTTCACTGGATCCCTCTTTGAGACAGCTCCCATCTCGTTACGCCATTCATGCAGGTCGGTATTTAACCGACAAGGAATTTCGCTACCTTAGGACCGTTATAGTTACGGCCGCCGTTTACTCGGGCTTCGATCAAGAGCTTCGCTAATGCTAACCCCATCAATTAACCTTCGAGCACCGGGCAGGCGTCACACCCTATACATCCTCTTACGAGTTAGCAGAGTGCTGTGTTTTTGGTAAACAGTCGGGAGGGACTCTTTGTTGTAAGTTTCTTCGCTTTCGGAGTAAATCCTAATACGAAGCGAACCACACCTTATACCGAAGATACGGTGCTATTTTGCAGAGTTCCTTAAAGAGAGTTCTTCCACGCGCCTTAGAATACTCATCCCACCCACCTGTGTCGGTTTACGGTACGGGCAACATTAGCTAAACTTAGAAACTTTTCTTGGCTCGACGGCATCAGCAATTCTCCTCGCTGTCCGAAGACTTTGAAGAGCCTTTCAGTTCTCGGAGTATTGTTATACGGATTTGCCTATATAACCTCCTACGACCTTAGACTAGCACTTCCATCCGCTAGCTTGCTTAGCCCTAAGCGTCCTTCCATCGCACACTAATGTTGGTATTGGAATATTAACCAATTTGCCATCGTCTACCCCTTTCGGACTCGACTTAGGACCCGACTAACCCTACGATGACGAGCATCGCGTAGGAAACCTTGGGTTTACGGCGTTAATGATTCTCACATTAATTATCGCTACTCATGCCTGCATGCTCACTTCTATTCGCTCCAGCACTCCTTACCGGTATACCTTCGGCGCAAATAGAACGCTCTCCTACCACTTGATAAAATCAAGTCTACAGCTTCGGTACTTACTTTAGCCCCGTTATATTTTCCGCGCAAAATCACTAGACCAGTGAGCTATTACGCTTTCTTTAAAGGATGGCTGCTTCTAAGCCAACCTCCTGGTTGTTTAAGTAACTTCACATCGTTTTCCACTTAAGTAAGATTTAGGGACCTTAGCTGGTAGTCTGGGTTGTTTCCCTCTTGACGACGGATTTTATCACTCGCCGCCTGACTGCTGTGATTACATATAAGGTATTCGGAGTTTGATAGGGTTTGGTACATTGGTGTATGCCCTAGCCCATTCAGTGCTCTACCCCCTTATACTACGACACAACGCTATACCTAAATATATTTCGGAGAGAACCAGCTATCACGAAGTTTGATTGGCCTTTCACCCCTATCCACAAGTCATCCGGGGGCTTTTCAACGCCTATCGGTTCAGTCCTCCACTAGTTCTTACACTAGCTTCAACTTGCTCATGGATAGATCACTTCGTTTCGGGTCTGCAGCATCTGACTTAAGCGCCCTATTCAGACTCGCTTTCGCTACGGCTTCGCGTGTGCTTAACCTTGCCAGACACCACAACTCGCAGGCTCATTATGCAAAAGGCAGTCCATCACACTGTATTGCTACATAGTGCTCTGAATGATTGTAAGCAAATGGTTTCAGGTTCTATTTCACTCTGATCACCTCAGTTCTTTTCACCTTTCCCTCACGGTACTTGTGCACTATCGGTCTGGTAGTAGTATTTAGGGTTGGATCGTGGTCGACCCAGCTTCAGACAGGATTCCTCGTGTCCCGCCCTACTCAGGATACTGCTAGCTAAGGTTTGGTTTTCGTATACGGGACTATCACCCTCTATGGCTACACTTTCCAGAGTGTTCTACTAACCTTACCTATTGCACATTGCAGTCCTACAACCCCCAGTGCAAGCACTGGGTTTGCCCTCTTGCGCTTTCGCTCGCCGCTACTGACGCAATCTCTATTGATTTCTTTTCCTGTAGGTACTAAGATGTTTCAATTCCCTACGTTCGCTCCATTATGGTAGTATATATCTCTATATACTGGGTTGCCCCATTCGGAAATCTACGGATCAAAGCTTCTTGACAGCTCCCCGTAGCTTATCGCAGTCTAGTACGTCCTTCATCGCCTTTACCAGCCAAGGCATCCACCATTCGCTCTTAATAGCTTACCTTTTAAATTCATTCTAAAACGCATCACTTCCTTGTTAAAGTTTTTATGATAAGACTTTACTATCTTAAGACGGAAAGCATTTAAACACTTAATAAAACTAAAAATATTAGTCTCACTAAGCTGTGAGTTTAAAACTTGTCTTTAACTAAAAGCTAAAGAAAAGATAGCTAGGTTTTATCCTTTAACAAGTCCTGTAAAATTGTTTTTATTAAAACTTGCTTGTGACTCTTAACAATGATAATTCAAATAACATTAAATAATTAATCTAATATATAAAATATTCTATTATTTATTTAGCTTAGGTCTAAAACCTAAAGAAAGTATATATAAAGAGTTTAAATAATTTAAAAACATAGACAATAAAGTATTTTACTTTATTTACTGCTTTATTATTAGCTATATACTTGCTTTAAGTTTTAAAACTTTATTATATGATTGATAAACAAATCTTTTTTTATGGTGGGCCTAACAAGACTTGAACTTGTGACCTCACCCTTATCAGGGGTGCACTCTAACCAGCTGAGCTATAGGCCCTTAATAAATGGTGGAGAATAGCGGGATCGAACCGCTGACCTCCTGCGTGCAAAGCAGGCGCTCTCCCAGCTGAGCTAATTCCCCAAAATTAGCTTTTCATCAATCTTTGAAATCTAAACAAGGATGATTGAGTCTATATATGAACTGATAGTTGTGAGACTTATCAGTTTGTACTCTAGAAAGGAGGTGATCCAACCGCAGGTTCTCCTACGGTTACCTTGTTACGACTTCACCCCAGTCGCTGATTCCACTGTGGACGGTAACTAGTTTAGTATTCCGGCTTCGAGTGAAATCAACTCCCATGGTGTGACGGGCGGTGAGTACAAGACCCGGGAACGTATTCACCGTAGCATGGCTGATCTACGATTACTAGCGATTCCGGCTTCATGCTCTCGAGTTGCAGAGAACAATCCGAACTGGGACATATTTTATAGATTTGCTCCACCTCGCGGTATTGCGTCTCATTGTATATGCCATTGTAGCACGTGTGTCGCCCTGGGCATAAGGGCCATGATGACTTGACGTCGTCCACACCTTCCTCCTCCTTACGAAGGCAGTCTATTTAGAGTGCTCGGCCGAACCGTTAGCAACTAAATACGTGGGTTGCGCTCGTTGCGGGACTTAACCCAACATCTCACGACACGAGCTGACGACAGCCGTGCAGCACCTGTCTCTAAGTTCTAGCAAGCTAGCACCCCCTTATCTCTAAAAGGTTCTTAGGATATCAAGCCCAGGTAAGGTTCTTCGCGTATCTTCGAATTAAACCACATGCTCCACCGCTTGTGCGGGTCCCCGTCTATTCCTTTGAGTTTTAATCTTGCGACCGTACTCCCCAGGCGGTACACTTAATGCGTTAGCTGCATTACTGAGATGACTAGCACCCCAACAACTAGTGTACATCGTTTAGGGCGTGGACTACCAGGGTATCTAATCCTGTTTGCTCCCCACGCTTTCGCGCCTTAGCGTCAGTTAAGTTCCAGCAGATCGCCTTCGCAATGGGTATTCTTGGTGATATCTACGGATTTTACCCCTACACCACCAATTCCATCTGCCTCTCCCTCACTCTAGACTACCAGTTTCCCAAGCAGTTCAACGGTTAAGCCGTTGGATTTCACAAGAGACTTGATAATCCGCCTACGCGCCCTTTACGCCCAGTGATTCCGAGTAACGCTTGCACCCTCCGTATTACCGCGGCTGCTGGCACGGAGTTAGCCGGTGCTTATTCCTTAGGTACCGTCAGAATTCTTCCCTAAGAAAAGGAGTTTACGCTCCGAAAAGTGTCATCCTCCACGCGGCGTTGCTGCGTCAGGGTTTCCCCCATTGCGCAATATTCCCTACTGCTGCCTCCCGTAGGAGTCTGGACCGTGTCTCAGTTCCAGTGTGACTGATCATCCTCTCAGACCAGTTAAGCGTCATAGCCTTGGTGAGCCATTACCTCACCAACTAGCTGATACTATATAGTCTCATCCTACACCGAAAAAACTTTCCCTACTCAACTTGTGTTAAGCAGGAGTATAGAGTATTAGCAGTCGTTTCCAACTGTTGTCCTCTTGTGTAGGGCAGATTAACTATACCTTACTCACCCGTGCGCCACTAATCCACTTCTAGCAAGCTAAAAGCTTCATCGTTCGACTTGCATGTATTAGGCACGCCGCCAGCGTTCACTCTGAGCCAGGATCAAACTCTCCATAAAAAATTGGATAAGTTTAATCTTTTTCTTCAAAGAAAAAGTTGATTGTTAAGATTTAAAAATAAATCTTTCTGGCTCAATCGATCACTTATTTAGATTTCAAAGATTGACTATAAGATTTGATTAACAATATTAATAATTTAAAGAACAAATACTAAAAAATTAAGACAAAAAGTCTTAGCTTTTTAAAACCCTTTCGTTTAAAAAGGAAATGAAATTATAGCAATAAAAGCTTAAAGTTTTATTAATATAATTAGACATTTAAAGAAATTTGTTTTAGGG
>NZ_JAKMQQ010000020.1:0-12735 GCF_025771645.1 Campylobacter sp. IFREMER_LSEM_CL2256 | reverse complement strand
TGTAGTGATAACTGCAATAGGTTTTAAATTTTTGGCTATAGTAAATCTAACTAAAATTAATGCAATGATTATGGCTATTAGTGCGATAATAACTTGTTGGAATAAAACTTTATTAACAGCATCGGTGTATACAGATTCGTCTGTAATAGAACAAACTATATATTTAGGATTTAAAGTTTGATTACAAGTAATGACTTGAGTTTTACCCGCTTCGTCTTTAGCATAAAACAAAGTCTCTTCTTTACTTGGATCAATTAAATCAGGATTTTCCTTAATAGCATTTGCTATATTAATACTTAAATCATTTTTTGTAAGCATTCTATCTTTGTCTTCGTGAAATACAATAGTTCCATCTTTGTCATATACACCTGCATAAGAGCTATCAGAGTGACCTATAGATAATACATCTTTGGAAAAAGTATGTAAGTTATAATCGCCCCCAACTACAGCTATTAATTTATTGTTTTTATATACAGGCGCAGCATAAGAAATGGTTATGGAGTCATCTTCGATACTTTTATAAGGATCAGAAACGGTAAGTTTTTTAGCATTTTTTGATTCTTGATACCATGATCTGGTTCTTGCATCAAAATTTGTGCTTTCTGGACTTCTTATAACTCTATTAGATTGATATAAACTACCATCATCTTCAAAGCCAATATATGTTACATCAAATCCACCAGCTGATCTTATTGATTCTAAAACATCAAAAAGCTCATTTGCATTTGGTTTTGGATTTTTTTCAATGAATGTTGCAATCGATGCAATAGCTGATCTTTTGCTATTAGAATATATCTTGTATGCTTCATTAACATCAAACATAGTTTTCTTTTGAATTTCTTCAAGATAATAGCTAGTACTATCTTTAGATTGATAATAGTTGATTACATTAACAACTATTAATATAACAGCTATTAAAAAACAAGCTATTATTGTTAACTTATTAGATAAGTTGTTAAATTTAAACATTTTTACCCCTTATATTGTTTTCTAAAGTTTATTTTACTTATAAAATATTTATAAAAAAATAAATTTTTAAGATGGAAACTATCTAAAAGGTGACAAAAAAAGAAGTTTTTATATATCTTTAAGCTTTAATAGATATAATTTCAATTTTACATGCGGGAATAGCTCAGGGGTAGAGCACAACCTTGCCAAGGTTGGGGTCGCGAGTTCGAATCTCGTTTCCCGCTCCATTATCACCCGCCCGGGTGGTGGAATTGGTAGACACAAGGGACTTAAAATCCCTCGGAATTTTTCTTCCGTGCCGGTTCAAGTCCGGCCTCGGGCACCACTTTTTGGTAACTCAAGGCGATATAGCCAAGCGGTAAGGCATGGGCCTGCAAAGCCTTGATCTCCGGTTCGAATCCGGATGTCGCCTCCAATGCGATGTTAACACTTGATATTTTTATTCTTTCGGGAGATGGCTGAGTGGTCGAAAGCGGCGGTCTTGAAAACCGTTGAGGGTCACACCTCCAGGGGTTCGAATCCCTTTCTCCCGGCCACTTTAACATAATTTTTCATATTTTTGTTTTCACATTTAAAAGATATTTCTTAATTTCTCTAAGAAATTAAGAAAATTATTCTAAGTCTAAAATCCCGCCTTTGCTAGCATTGCTTACAAGCTTTTGATACATTTTAAGCCATCTTGAATTTATTTGTTTATTTGGCATTTTAAAGTTTGCTTTGCGTTTGGTGATTTCATCTTGGTTTAAATTTGCATTGATACTGTAATTATCCACATCAATTTCTATCTCATCACCATCTTCCAAAAGCGCTATAAGCCCACCTTCTGCAGCTTCAGGAGAAATGTGACCTATACTAAGCCCTCTTGTAGCTCCGCTAAAACGACCATCTGTTATAAGCGATACTTTAGCACCAAGCCCCATGCCTGTAAGCAATGAAGTCGGACTAAGCATTTCTTGCATGCCAGGTCCACCTTTTGGTCCTTCATAGCGTATCACACACACATCACCTTCTTTAACTTTACCTTTTATAATTCCTTTAATGGCTTCTTCTTGAGAATTAAAACAAACCGCTTTACCTTTGAATTTACGTTCACCCATAATACCTGCAGTTTTTATCACACAGCCTTGCTCTGCTAAATTTCCAAAAAGTATAGCAAGTCCACCTACATTCGAATAGGCATTGTCTATTTTTCTTATAATATTTTCATCTTTAATACTAGCATTCTCAATGCGCTCTTTTAAAGTTTTTCCGCTAATATCTAGAGTATCAAGTTCTAAAATATGGCCTGGTTTTTTAGCTATTTCAGCCATTACTGCACTTACTCCACCTGCTTTGTGTATATCTTCCATATAAACAGTATTTAAAGATGGAGCAATTTTGGCTATATGAGCCACATTAGCACTGATGTGATTGAGTTCTTTTATATCCAAATTTACACCCGCTTCATAAGCAATGGCAAGCATATGTAAGATAGTATTTGAGCTTCCACCCATAGCCATATCAACAACTAAAGCATTATTAATGGACTTTTTAGTAATGATATTGCGAATTTTAAAACGCTCATCTAGGGCAATCTCGCAAATTCTACGCGCAGCCTTTCTTAAAAGCTCTTCTCTTTCTTTGCTAAGTGCTAAAATAGTTCCATTTCCTTCAGGCGCTATGCCCATAGCTTCACATAAAGTATTCATAGAATTTGCAGTAAACATACCCGAGCAAGATCCACCGCTAGGACAAGCTTTACATTCTATATCTTTTAAATCATCTTCATTGATTTTTTTAGCCTCATAAGCCCCCACTGCTTCAAAAACAGAACTTAGGCTGATTTTTTCTCCGTGTTTATTTACTCCTGCTCGCATAGGTCCACCGCTCACAAAAATAGTCGGCACATTAACTCTTAAAGCCCCCATGAGCATACCTGGAGTGATTTTATCACAATTTGGGATACAAATTAGTGCATCAAGTTGGTGCGCATTCATCACTGTTTCAATAGAGTTTGCAATGATTTCACGACTTGGCAAAGAATAAAGCATACCATCATGCCCCATAGCAATGCCATCATCTACACCTATAGTATTAAATTCAAAAGGAATGCAACCATTTTTGCGGATTTCATCTTTGATGATCTTTGCATATTCATTTAAGAAAAAATGTCCTGGGATGATATCTATATAGCTATTTGCAACACCTATAAAAGGTTTGTCAAAATCCTCATCATTTAAGCCACATGCTCTAAGTAAAGAGCGATTTGGTGCTTTTAAATGTCCTTTTTTGATCGCGTCACTTCTCATTTGTATCCTTTTTTAAAGTAAAAACTATCATTTTATGCTTTTATTTTGCAATTTTTGCTTAAATTTTTTAAACTTAAATGGTATTTTAAAGAAAATTATTTAAAATGTGCAATTATTTTGATTTAAGGAATGTAATGCTTTTAACTAATCCAGTATTTATAGGCGTTTTGTTAATGACGCTTTTGTGTTTTTTTAGGTTTAATGTTTTGCTTAGTGTTTTACTTTCTGGGCTTTTTGTGGGAGTTTGGTCTAAATTTATGAATGTAGAGCATTTAACTTTGATGGAGTTTTTTACTCAACTTCCACAAGCTATGATGGATTCTATGAAAGTTTTAATCGATGGTATGCAAGGAAATTTACAAACAGCACTAAGTTATATTTTACTTGGAGCAGTAGCTGCTGCTATATCAAAAACTAATCTAACAGCATATTTGATTAAAATAGTTTCGCATTATATTTCACATAAAAAATACTTACTTATACTTTCTTTAGCGCTTATTGCTTGTTTTTCACAAAATTTAATCCCTATCCATGTGGCTTTTGTGCCTTTATTGATCCCACCTTTGTTAAAACTTTTTAATAAATTAAAAATAGATCGTAGAGCCATAGCTTGTGCGCTAACCTTTGGACTTACAACTCCTTATATGGTAGTGCCTTTAGGTTTTGGGCTTATTTTTCAAACTTTGCTTGTGGATAATTTAAATTCAAATGGAGTGCAAATTAGCCTAGGAGAAGTTTCTCAGACTATGGCTTTTGCGGCTATTTGTATGCTAGTTGGTCTGTTTTTAGCTGTGTTTGTATTTTATGCTAAGCCAAGAGAATATCAAGAAGAGCAAATTGCTAAAATGGACTTTGAAAATCTAAAAATGAGTAAAAAAGAATGGGGTGTTTTAGCTGGTCTTGGACTGACTTTGATTTTGCAAATTTTGACGCACAATTTACCTTTATCTGGACTTTTAGGTTTTGTATTGATGGTGATTTTGGGCGGAGTAGAATATAACAAAGTTAATCTAGTCTTTGATGATGGGCTTAAAATCATGGGTTATATAGCTTTTGTAATGCTTGTTGCTTCAGGATATGGGGAGGTTTTAAAGCAAAGTGGGGGTATAGCTGAGCTTGTAAAAACAAGCGTGCCTTTTATGGAGCAAAGTCACTTTTTAGCTATTTTTATCATGTTAGCCATAGGTCTTTTAATCACCATAGGCATAGGCAGTTCTTTTGGTACTATTCCTATCATCGCTGCCTTATTTTGCCCTATATGTATAGAGCTTGGTTTTTCACCTGCCGCGATTATTTTTATCATCGGTGTTGCTGGAGCTTTAGGTGATGCAGGATCGCCTGCTAGTGAAACAACTTTAGGAGTGAGCGTAGGGCTTAATGCAGATAAGCAAGGTGATCACATCAAAGATACTTGTATACCAACATTTTTATGTTTTAATGGCTCTTTGCTTATCTTAGGTAGTGTTATAGCGTTTTGTTTGCTTTAATACATTAGCAAAATTCCGCTTGAGAGTCTGCTTGAAGATTTATTATACTCAATAAGACTCTCACCATATCCGTTAAAATATTGAGTGTAAATATACAAGCCATTGTTAGAGATTTTATAAGCTCCGCTTATTTCCACTGCACCGCGGTTATTAGCAAAATTTAAATTATTACGCCATAAGATATTGATAAAATAGTCATCTTGAGTATAAGCAAGATTGATATCAAAATTACCCAAATATTTTTCTATATCAGGATTATCATCCTCTGAGCTTTTTTCAGGAATTCTTAGCCAAACTCTAGGTATGAACACAAAGTCCCCAAAAAACCATGCATTGCTTAGATAAATTCTATTCCAAGATCTTGATTTTGGATCATCTTGCCCGTTTGATTCGTGTAATAAACCAACGCGTATATTTTTTAAATTTTCAAAAGCTCCATGCCCACTTATAGGAAAATTGATGAAAAATTCAGGCAAATAATTAGTCTCCCTAAAAGGTGATGAATGCTCATAAAGCTGCCACCACGAAATTTGTGTATAAGCTATGTTGTAACTTTCATTTAAACCCAAAAGATTTTCAAAAAGAGTTTTTTTAAGACTTACTTGAAATTTAGTTTCAGTGCTTTTATAATCTCTTTTGCTAAAACCATAAGAAACAGGCATAAAATAGCTAAGATTATGCGTGCTAATACCAAAAGGATTATATGATTTTTCTGTGCCAAGGTAATTTGCTAAAGCTTCGCTTCTTGGGTTAAAATCATCTATTTTATGTTCTTTTGTTGCATTTTGCTCATTGTTAAGAGAAAGTTCTAAATTTTTTGTTTTTGCTGTATCTTTTAAAGCTAAGCTTTTATAAATTTGCATAGCCTTTTTATACTCACCTTGTCTTTCATATTCTAAGGCTTGATTGATTAAATCTTCATTTGCTAAAGCACTAAAAGCACATATTATGGGTAAGATTGTCTTTTTCATGAAGCCACTTTTTGTATTCGTTAAAATAATTTAAATTTATAAACTCATTTTCATTTTTAAAATCTATAAATTCTGCTTTCATTGTATCACAAAAAAGAGCTAGTTTATGGTTATTTTCTTGTAAAAATTGCAAAGTTTTTTCAAAATTTCTACCATGATAAAATCCACATAAATAATGCTTGTGTTTTTTTGTGCTTGCTAAGAGTATATTTTGTGATTTTAGATGATGAAAAAGTCTAAAAATACTTTCTTTGCTTATGTTTGGGCTATCCACGCTAAGGATAAATACATAGGTGTTTTGAAAATGTTTGAGTATGGAATTTAAGGCAATGAGTGGGGAGTAGTTGTTTAAATCCTCATCTAAAATAAGCGCTAAGTTTTTTTGATGAAATTTATCTTTTTTAGTACTAATAAAAACTTGATTAAAAATTCTTGACATTTTTTCATATTGATAAAGAGTTAAGTTTTTATCATCTACTTGCAATAAGCTTTTATCTTCTCCCATGCGTGAAGACTTTCCGCCACATAAAATCACGCAAGGATAGGGAATTTTTTCACTCATAAAAACCTCATAAATTCATCAAAATATTTTATAATACATTTATGAAATATACAGATTTAATACAAATAAAAGATTATTTTAAACAATTTCAAAGGCTAAATTATCTCAAACGCCTTGATGATAATATCTTAGAGCTTAGCTTAGATCATCAAGCTTTTATACTAGATTTAACACGCGGAAAAAGTGGAATTTACCAAGATAAGCTCCAAGCAAAAGTCTATAACGCACCTTTTGATTTTATGTTAAAAAAATACTTTTCTAATGCAAAGATTTTAAATTTAGAAGTATTAGAAAATAATAGAATTTTATCTTTTGAAGTTTTATCAGAAAAATCTTACAAAGCTTATGGGGCTAAGATTTATTTTGAATTTACAGGAAAAAACACTAATGTCATCATCACAGATACTAATGATATTATCATAGAAGCTTTGCGTCATATAGATAAAAGTTATCGTATTGTAAAAATAGGCGAAAAACTCCAAGCTTTAAAAGCTTATGAGATCAAAGAAGAATTTGTAAAGATTGATGATTTTAATGTGTATTTTAAAGAAAGTGCTAAAAAGTTACAACAAGAGCGCTTAAAAGATATAAAAGAAAATAAACTTTTAAATGTAGATAAAAAAATTTTTACCCTTAAAGAGAGTATAGAAAATTTAGAACAAGAAAGCAATTTATTAAAAAAAGCTCAAGAGTTAAGTCAAAAGGCAGATGTTTTATTTGCTAATTTAAATTCTTTAAAAGATTATCAAAGAGAATTTATTTTGCAAGATTTTAATGCAAATGAGCTTGCTTTTAAGCTTGAAGATACACCTAAAAACAGCGCGAATGAATTTTACAAAATGGCTAAAAAGCTAAAACAAAAGGCTAAAAATATCAATATAGAAAGAGAAATTTTAAGTGAAAAACTTGATTTTTTAATCAATTTAAAAGATTTAATCACTAAAAGCGCTTCTTTGCGAGAATTAGAAGTTTTAATGCCTAAAAAAAGTAAAAAAACCAAAAAAGAAGAGTTGAATGCAGGGGTTAGTAGCTTTTATTTTGATGAGTTTAAAATCAGCGTAGGACGCAATGAAAAAGCTAATGAGTATTTATTAAAAATAGCTAAAAAAGATGATATTTGGTTGCATGTGAAAGATTATCCTAGTGCACATGTGATCATTACTTCAAATAAATTAAAAATAAGTCAATTAGTGCTAGAATTTGCCGCAAAGCTTTGTGTGGAATTTTCCAAGCTAAGTTCTGGAACTTATTTGGTCGATTATACGAGTAAGAATTTTGTTAAAGTTAGAGAGAAGGCTTTTGTAAATTATACAAATTATAAGACTATAAGCATTTTAAAGGAGTGAATATGCCTATAAGTCCCATAGGTGGTGTTAATTATGCTAACCAAAATGCACCAGTGCATTCAGCACAAGTGAGCAATGAACTAGCAAAAGACTCTTTTGCGACTTTGGTAAATATGAGTGAGTTTCAAGCAAAGGAAAAGGCGGTTGAAAAACTTGAAAAAGTTAATCAAACTCACGAAGTAAGTGATGAGGTAAAAGAAAGACAAGAGGAAGAAAAGAAGCATTCTAAACATCATCAAGAACAAGAAGAAAAAGATGAGCAAGAAGAAAAAGATGAGCAAGAAGTAGTCAAAAAAAGCTCTCATTTGCTTGATTTAAGTATATAGAAAGGATAAAAATGTTTTCAAAGACAAGAATTCTTAGTGCTATTGTGATGATAGCTGTAATAGCTGTTGTTGCTTTAGTAGATAATTTTTTGATTAATTTTGCTATTTTTGGTGTTTTATTGTTTTTGGCATTTAATGAAGCAAAAGCTATGTTTAAAAGCAAACATGCAAGTGCCTTTGTAGCTTTGTGTATTTTTGCAATAGGAGCATTTTTAGATAAACCTTTCTTTATAGGCCTTTTGGCTTTGATTTTGATTTTAGGATATTTAGTTTATAAAAAAAGTGAAAATTTAAATGAACTTATGCCTTATATATATCCTACTTTGCCTATTTTAATGCTTTATCAAGTATTAAGCTATGAGGGTATGTTTGTATTATTTTGGCTTATAGTGATTGTAGTTGCTTGTGATAGCGGGGCGTATTTTATAGGAAAGCTCATTGGTGAGAGAGCTTTTTCTCCAACAAGCCCAAATAAAACTTTAGAAGGTGTAGTAGGTGGCATAGTTTGCGCAGGGATTTTAGGAACTATCATAGGTTCTTTTGAATTTAGCTTAGTAAAAAGTATTTATATATCTTTAATAGTAGCTATTTTTGCTGTGATAGGGGATTTGCTTGAGAGTTATTTTAAAAGACAAGCAGGCATTAAAGATAGTGGTAATTTAATCCCAGGGCATGGGGGAGTTCTAGATAGAATTGATGCTGTTATCATTGCAGCATTTGCAATGGCAACTTTAGTATGATTGTACTTGGAAGCACAGGAAGTATAGGGGTTAATACTCTTTTTATTGCCAAAGAAAAAAACATAAGCATAGAAGCCTTATCTTGTGGTAAAAATATCAAGCTTTTAAATGAGCAAATAGCTCTTTTTAAGCCTAAATTTGTATGCATACAAGATGAAAAAGATAAAACCTTGGTTGATCATGATAAGATTTTTTGTGGCCAAGAGGGCTTAAAAGCGATGATAGCTGAGTGTAAAAGCTCTTTGGTGATAAATGCTATAGTAGGTTTTGCAGGGTTAAACTCAAGTCTTATGGCGCAAAAGCTTGGTAAAACTTTAGCCTTAGCAAATAAAGAAAGCCTAGTAGTAGCAGGGAAATTTTTTGACACTTCTAAGATTAAAGCCATAGATAGCGAACATGCAGCATTAAAGTGCTTGATAGATAAAAGAAAAGACATTAAAAAGCTTTTCATCACAGCAAGCGGCGGGGCCTTTTATAATTATAAAATCAAATATTTAAAAAATGTTAGCGTAAAAGAAGCTCTTAAGCACCCCAACTGGAGCATGGGAGCTAAGATCACCATAGATAGTGCTAGTATGTGCAATAAGCTTTTTGAAATCATCGAAGCTTATCATCTTTATGGTATTAAACAAATAGATGCTTTGATAGAAAGAAAATCTTTAGTGCATGCTTTGTGCGAGTTTAAAGACGGTGGTATAAGTGCATATTTTTCTCATGCAAATATGCGTTTATCTATAGCTCAAGCGATTTTAGATGAGCATGATCAAAGCTTTATAGAAAATTTAGATTTATTAGCTATACCAAGTTTAAAATTTGAAAAAATTAGTTTAAAAAAATATCCTATATTTTCACTCAAAGATGAACTTTTGAAAGAGCCTGATTTGGGTGTGATTATAAATAGTGCAAATGAGTATATGGTGTATCAATTTTTAGCCCAAAAAGCACAGTTTTTAGACATAGCTAAAGGAATTTTTAAAGCATTAGATCATTTTGGTGTGCCAAAGATTAACCAAATTGAAGATGTTTTTGAGTACGATAAGCAAGTAAGGCTTTATTTAGATAAGGAAATGAAGTGAGATATTTTTTAAGTGTTTTGATTTTTATAAATGCAGTTTTTGCTTTAGAATTTAGTGTGAAAGAAAATGGAAAAAGTTTAGACGATAATAACACGGTTTTAATCCTTGGAGGCATACAAGGAGATGAGCCAGGTGGGTTTCATGCAGCTAGTTTGCTTTTGAGTGATTATAATATCACTAAAGGTAAAATCATCGTTGCGCCAAATTTGGCTTTTGAAAGTATTATTGCTAGAAATAGGGGAAATTTTGGAGATTTAAATAGAAAATTTGCCCATATAGATGAAAGCGATCCTGATTTTCACACCATAGAGCGTATAAAAAAGCTTATTTTAGACCCTGAAGTTAATATGGTCATAAATTTACACGATGGAAGTGGTTTTTATAGACCACAATATGAAAGCAAAGATAAAAACCCAAACCGCTGGGGCAATACTAGCATTATCGATCAAAGCGAAGTAAATTCTACTAAATATGCAGACTTAGAAAGCATAGCTAAAGAAGCGGTGGAAAATATCAATAAAGCCTTAGTAAAAGAAGAACATCAATATCATTTAAAAAACACCAAAACCCAAGAAAGTAATGATAAAGATATGTTAAAGGCTTTAACTTATTTTGTAGTGTCAAATCACAAAGCAGCCTTTGCTAATGAAGCGAGCAAAAATTTACCAACACATTTAAGAGTGTATTATCATCTTTTGGCGGTGGAGTATTATCTAAAAAAGGCAAATATAGAATTTCAAAGAACTTTTGAGCTAACTCCAAATGGGGTTTATAGAGCCATTGAAAAGCCTTTGGAGGTAAGACTTTTTAATGATAAAATTTTACTTTATCTTGACAAACCTACTAATGCTATAAATTTCTTGCCTTTCCCTGTTAATCAAGCTTTAAATTATGAAGCAAGCAATGAAATTACAGCGGTGATTTCAAACGCTAGTTCATACTCAGTCAATTACGGAAATCGCTTGCAAACTAGACTATACCCTGAATACTTTGAGTTTTCAAATGCGCTAGATAGTGTTGAAATGATAGTAGATGGAAAAAATATACAAACAAATTTTGTTCAAAAAATCATGGTAAAAAATAGCTTTAAAATTCCTTCTATTGTAGGTGTAAGGGTTAATGTCATAGGTTTTGATAGGGGTAATGATGAAAGCGGTATAGAAATAAGTAAAAATCAAATGCAAAGTCGTTATTCTTTAGATAAAAAAAGAAAAATTTATAGAGTGGAATTTTATGAGTTAAAAAATGCAAATTTAGCCGATCAAGCCTTAGAAAAAAAGACAAATTTTAAAGAAATCAAAAAAGCAAACATACCTGCAAAAGCCATAGAAAAAGCAGAGCAAAAGGACAAATTTATTGGTATGATTTTAGTGGAATTTCAATGAAAAGCTTAATTCTTGCCATAGAAAGCTCGTGTGATGATAGTTCTATTGCTATCATAGATAAAAACAGCTTTGAATGCATTTTCCATACAAAAATTTCTCAAGAAAATGCTCATAGTGTCTATGGTGGGGTAGTGCCTGAACTTGCAGCAAGATTGCACAGTGAAGCCTTACCTAAAATCTTAGAAAAATGCCAAAAATACTTTGACAAACTTTGTGCCATAGCAGTTACAAATGAACCTGGTCTTAGTGTGAGTTTAATAGGTGGGGTTGCTATGGCTAAAATGCTTGCTGTTAGTTTAAATTTACCACTTATAGCGATTAATCATCTAAAAGGACATATCTACTCTATGTTTTTAGATAAAAAAGCTAGTTTTGATATGGGTGTGTTGCTTGTAAGTGGTGGGCATACTATGGTGCTTTTTATCGATGAGCAAGGTAAAATCACAGAACTAGCAAGAACAAATGATGATAGTTTTGGAGAAAGTTTTGATAAAGTAGCAAAAATGATGGAGCTTGGTTATCCTGGCGGGGCTATCATAGAAAATTTAGCTAAAAATGTAAAAGAAAGTGATTTAGAATTTAGCATACCTTTGCTTCATTCTAAAGACTTAGCTTATAGTTTTTCAGGACTTAAAAACCAAGTGCGTTTGGAAATTTTAAAAGAAGAGCTAAGCTTAGAACGTAAAAGCAAAATAGCCTTTGCATTTCAAAAAGCAGCCATAGCGCATATTTTAAACAAGTTAGAAAAAATTTTTAAAGAGTATAAATTTAAGCGTTTTGGTATAGTAGGTGGAGCTAGTGCAAATTTAAACCTAAGAAGTCAAATAGAGCATTTATGCCAAAGCTATCAATGTGAACTTTTGCTAGCTCCACTTGAGTATTGCTCAGATAATGCTTTGATGATAGCAAGGGCAGCTTGTGAGGCTTATGAGCGTAAAGAATTTGTAAGTATTGAAGATGATCTTATAAGCCCTAAGGTGAAAAATTTACAAGGTGTATTATGAAAAAGGCTTTTACTATTATAGAACTTGTGTTTGTGGTGATTATACTTGGGGTTTTAGCAGCAGTTGCTTTGCCAAAATTTAGCGCAAGTAAAGATGAAGCAAGTACAGCTCAAGCTTTAGGAAATTTAAAAACTTTTATCAATGATGTAAGTTCTTATGTGTTAAAAAATGAAAGTCTTTCAAACATAGCTTTGATGAGTAATGTGGCAAATATAAAAAATGAAGATTTATCAAATTTGCAAAATTCCACCAAAGAGCTTGATTTTAGCGTAGGAAATGATGAGCAGTGTTTTAAAGTGCTTTTTGTGGATAAAGAAAGCATTTTGCTTTTAGCACTTATAGTAGATAATGCTCAAAAAAGCAAAGCCCAAAATATAGCAGATTTAAAAAATCAAACTTTGAAAGATCCTAAAAATCAAAGTATAAAAACTCAACTATATGAGGCTTTAAATGCTTTTAGTCAAAGCGAATTTACAAGCACTTCAAAATCCAAAGCTTGTCAAAGTCTAATCCACTCTAAAGCTTTTAAAGACTTGGCTACTAGGGTGTATTTTTTAAGTGGTAGTTAAAAATACACCCCA
>NZ_JAKMQQ010000002.1:0-164864 GCF_025771645.1 Campylobacter sp. IFREMER_LSEM_CL2256 | reverse complement strand
GATTTGAAGTTTATGAATTGTTCCAACAACACTTTTTTTAACATAAAAATAAATCACACTAATAATAATAAAAAGCACAATTGCAGAAATTGCAAATATAATAAATGCTAAAGAATCAGCAGGCTTTTCCACTGATTTTTTTGGTGCTATAGTTACAACACTCCAATGATCATTAGAGCCCTCCCAAAGATCAAAATTTACAAGCTGGGCTAAATTTTCTTCATTTGTAGAAGCAGGTATAAAAGTAAATAAACCATTAGTTTTGGTGCTTTGCATGTCTAGTATTGTTTTTGCACTAGGATGAGGATTAATTTCTGTGATGATTTTTCCAACATATTCTGCTTTTGGACTAGATATGATTAAACCATCACTTGAAATCAATAAACGTTGGTCATTTGCAAATAAACTCTTATTTGGATCATTTAATTCTTCTCTCAATAAATCAATGCGCACAAGCATGCCTATTGCACCAATTGTTTCGTTATTCTTTCCAAAAATTGGTAAAACAATGTTTACTAAGTATAATTTTTCTCCATTTATAGAATAATCTCTAGGTCTTCCAACGGCAGGTTGCTTGGTTTGTAAAGCTTTTATGAGAGAATTTTGTTGTAAGATTACTTCTTCAGCTTGGATGAATTTAATTGATCCTTTTTGTTGTGGATTTTCATCTTTTGCTAGTAATAAAAACTTTCCTGATGGAGTAAGATTTAAAGGATTATTGCCGTGGTATTGATTAAGATGAATATATGCAAAATAAGTCCAAGAATTTGAATCTAGCATACTGCTTATTAAAATTTTAAGATCTTCTATATCTAAGTTATTATCTTTATTTGCAAAATTTTTAATAACGCCTTGTGCTGTTTCTAGTGTTGAATATGCGTTTTGGGTAATTGCTTGAATCCCATTTGAGTATCTATTGGCGCTACTTAATAAAAGTTTATGAGCTTCATCATTAAGCATTTCTTGGCTTTTTGAGATTATCGTTACAGATAAAATTCCTATGCCAATAAATATTACAGAAGATAAAATTAAAATCATTTTTGTAGTTAAATTAAAATTTTTAAACATTAGTTACCTCTTTCATCTGATGTATTTGACAAAATGGTAACTTTTGTTTTTTAATATTTTTTTATTAGTTTGTTAATTTTTTCCCACAATCTTACCCCTAATTCTTTTGCATTATTTTTATCTAAACTTTTATATTTATGACTAGCAAGTTTTTCAAGCTCGCTTAGCTCTTTGGCTAGAATGTTAAGTTTATTTTGTGCTAGCTTGCTAAAGTCGTCAATTTTTGGATTTTGTTTAATTTCATTTATTTTAATAAGGATTTGTTCTCTATTTTCTTGTATGAGACGTTTAAATTTAGCAAATAAAGTGTCAAATTTATTTTCTAATAAATCTTTGAGTATGTCTTTTACGGGATTGTCAAGTTCTGATGATATTTTTTTAAGCATTTGAATAAATTCTTGTTCTATATCTATGAGTTCTTTTTCTTTGTTTTTTAAATCATATTCTAAAGCACTATATGCAAAGCTTGATTTAAATTTTTCAATCGCTAAAGAAATTCCTTCTTGTGTTCCATAAATACTTCCAATACATAAATCATAAGCAAAGGCTTGTGATTCATTAGCAAGTTCAAAAGCTGCATTTAAAACTACTTGGGAGATTTTTAAAATTCTTTCTTTTTCAAAACTTCCTTCACAAATTGCATTAAAGACTAAATTTTTAGCAATCTCACAAGAAGTAAGTTCTATATTTTCTCCTTTTTCTAAGGTTGTGATAAAAGCACTTTCAGCAGTTTCTTTTAAAAGACCTAGTATTTCTATATCATAAAGCATAGCATCATTAATGCTTATATTAAATTCATTTAAATTCAAATCCTTTAAGGTTTTTTCTAAGTCAAAAAAATTATCACAAATTTTATGCTTAATGGTGTTTTTTTGTTCTTCGATTTTTACTTTCAATTTGCCATATTCATTAATATAAGCAAAAAATGCTTTTTTATCCTCTTCCACTCTAGCTTTGATGATACCTTGGATTATTTTAGAAATATTTTCTTCATTTATAAGTTCAAGTTTTTCTAATACCTTAGAAAAGATGGTAAAAAGTTCTTCATTGCTAGTATTTTCAAAACTAATTTTTTTATAACTTAGACTAAAAACAAGCTCACTAATTAAGTTTGGAATTTCGTTTTTTTCACAAGCTAAGAGAGAATTTTCAAAAATAATGGCTAAATTTTTCATAGTTTTTCCTTTTTATAGTACAAATTTGGCTTTACTTTTTAATTGATTAAAAATATTTAAACGGTCACTTTTGCTATCTACATAAACACTTAAAAGATAGCTTTTGTATGTTCCTTGTTTGCTAGTATTTGAGACTTTGTATTTAAATTCTCTTTCGTTAAGTATTTGAGTAAAAATTTCTAAAGCATCAACCCCAGCTTCAAAAACAACTTTATAATCCCAAAAAGTAGGGTAATTTATAATAGGTTCTTTTTTAAGATCGCAGATATTTACCACTTTTTCCTCCTTCTTTACTTTCTAAAACTATATTAGTAATTTGCATACTCTTATCAATAGCCTTAACCATATCATAAATAGTTAAAAGCCCAATGCTAACAGCAGTTAAGCTTTCCATTTCAACTCCGGTTTTTCCTTCGCATTTTACGGTCACAAAAAGTTTAAAAGAATATTCTTCTTTGTTTTCTTCTATATGGGTTTGTACTTTTGAAATCATTAAAGGATGACACATTGGAATGAGATTTGAAGTTTGCTTAGCTCCCATGATGGCTGCTGTGATGGCAGTTTGCAAAACAGGTCCTTTTTTAGCTTTGTTTTCAATGATAGCTTCAAATGCTTCTTTACTCATATATATTTTACCGCTTGCGCAAGCTTCTCTTTGGGTGATATCTTTTTGACCTACATCTACCATTTTGGGATGATTTTTTTCATCTAAATGTGTTAAATTCATATTTTTCCTTAAGTAAAGTTTGAAAAATTATACCAAAATGTATATTTTTATATTAAAATACTACTAAAAAATTTTAAAGGATTTATAATGGCTTATGATGATGAAGAATTTGAAAATTACGATGATGAAATGTATGATGAAACAGATGATGATACTTATGTAAATAATCAAAGATCGTATAATTACGATGATGATGATTATGAATACGATGATGATTATAGTGATGATGATACTTATGAGATGGATTAAGAGTGAGTAAAAATCTTAGTAAAAAAGATATAAAAGTTTTAGGTCTTTCTTCTTTGGGAGGGACTTTAGAATTTTATGATTTTATCATTTTTGTATTTTTTGCAAGTTATATTTCTAAAAATTTCTTTCCTGAAAATTTAAGTCCATTTTGGCAAATGTTTAATACTTATGGAATTTTTGCTGCAGGATATTTAGCTAGACCGCTTGGCGGTATAGTTATGGCTCATTTTGGCGATAAATTTGGCCGTAAGAAAATGTTTATGCTTAGTATTTTGCTGATGGTTGTGCCAACTTTTATGCTTGCTTTTATACCTGCTTATGAAAGTATAGGGTATTTATGTATAGTATTTTTAGTGTTTGTAAGGATTTGTCAAGGTATAGCTATAGGTGGGGAATTACCTGGTGCTTGGGTTTTTGTATTTGAGCATGCTCCAAAGGGTCAAAAACGCACTTATCTTGGAATTTTAACAGCTTCTGTAGTAGGTGGAATTTTACTTGGTAGTTTTGTGTTTTTGGTGATGAATAAATTTTTTACACAAGAAGAGCTTTATGAGTGGGCATGGAGAATTCCATTTTTCTTGGGAGGAATTTTTGGGATCATTTCTGCTTATTTGCGTAAATTTTTAAGAGAAACTCCTGTTTTTGAGCAAATGAAAAAAGATAAAGCCTTAGAAAAATTCCCTTTAAAAGAAGTGTTTAAAAAGGCTAAGCTAGGCATAGCACTTTCTATGTTAATAACTTGGGTTTTAACTGCTTGCATTGTTGTGATGATTTTGATTATACCTTCTTTTATGGCAAAAATGTTAAATATTGATGCAAGCGTTCAAACTTATATGCAAATGCTTGGTATAGTTGTGCTTGTAACTGGCTGTATGTTAAGTGGAATTTTGGCTGATAAAATAGGTATAGTAAAAGCTTGCGCGATTTTTTCATCAGGATTTTTCTTAACTTGCTTGTTTTATTTTAATGCTCTTTATACTAAAACACCTGATTTTAATACAGTGAGTGTGTATTATTTGTCTGCTTGTTTTTTTGCTGGAGTGATGAATTTTTGCCCTTTAATGATGAGTGAAGTATTTGATGCTAAGATTAAATTTTCAGGACTTAGTTTTTCATATAATATAGCTTATGCATTAGCCGGTGGGTTTACCCCACAACTTGCTTTATTTTTACACACCATTGCTTTAGGAAATTTAGAAAATATTGCTCGTTTTTCTTTGGGATTTTATATGTTAGCTATGGCTATAATCTCACTTATTTGTGCTTTGATGTTTAAATATCTTAGTAATACCCAACGCACATACTCTCAGTGATTTTAATACGCTTTTCCAAAGGAGTGGGACTAAAAAAATGGCATTTTTCGATGTAAATATTATAATTATAATCTAGCTTTAAAAGATCGTAAAATGCCTTTAAATTTACGAATTTAACCCCACATACTTCTTTTATATCTAAGATTTTATAAATTTGAGAATTATTTTTTTCTACTAAATGAGATGGGGCTAAAGTGGTAAATGAGCAAAAAGCACTTGCTAACACATAGCCACTTAAATTTTCACATTTTTGTATAAGGTGTTGGTGTTTTTTTAAAATACTTTTTTTGTTTAAAAATACCACTCTTGTACCTTGATAGCGTGCTACTTGAACGTTTTTCCAAAATTTATAAGCGTTTTTAGAGATATTTGCTAATTGATGTAATTGTACATTTAAGACATAATCATCTAAGAATTGATTGGGTGGTAAAATAGTATAAGTCATAGTTTTTCTTTAGTTTTGTTTTTAAAATTATACTAAAAATTGACTTTTGTTTATATTTTTAATTTCTAAATTTAATACAATAAGTAAAAATTATTTTTAAGGAAAAGCATGAAATTTGAAACTATTAATCATGAGGGTATAAAAAAACTTATGGAAGTTTTTTATGCAAAAATTAGAGCGGATAAGGATTTAGGACCTATTTTTAATGAAAAAATCGGCACAGATGATGAGAGTTGGAAAAAACATAAAGAAAAAATAGCAAGTTTTTGGGCAGGGATGTTTTTAGCTGATCCAAGTTATAGTGGTTCACCTTTGAGAGCTCATCATGAATTACCTCCATTTCCAAGAGAATTTTTTGATATTTGGCTTAATTTATTTGACGAGAGTTTGCAAGAAGTTTTTGAAGATGAACCAAGAAATATCATTATAGAAAGAGCCAGAATGATAGCCCAAAGATTTCAAATGATTATTTATGATCATAGATTTGCTTAAGAGTTTAAAAACTCTTAGCGATAGTTAAATGTATGTAAGTTTTCACTATGTGAATATTTATAACTATATTTTCCATCAAGATATATTACCAAACGATAATACCCTTTATGTGAACCAAATACAACTTTTCTAACTTGTGCTGTATTAACTTGCAGTGTTTTGGTGTTAAAATTTTGTTTTTTAGCAAAATCTATAATAATTTTAGTAGGATCTCCTATAGAAAGATGTCTTAGTATTTTATCTTGGGTTTTGATATTGATTTTGTTATTATAAAAACCAAGAGAAATAAAATTATAAATATTTCCGCTAAAAAGTGGTGTTTCTATGTTTAAAGTAGTGTTGTTTTCTTCTGTTTTTGAGTTTTTATTTCCTTGTTTTTGTGGCACGGTTACAGATACATCAAGTATAGGCGTGGCATTTGGACTTTTAGTTTTTATAAATGAATAGGTATCATGCCAGTTAATACTTTTGTATATATCTAAGGTAGTTTGTTCTTCAGAACCATCAAGGTTGATATAAGTAATGGTAATATTTTTTAAAATTCTCGCATCAGAATTAAAGTTAAAATCTTGCCTTTGGAAAGGACTAAGTTTTGCAAATTCGGTATTTTTTTGTTCTATATTATTATCAAAAGGATTGTCTTTTGCATTTAAAAATACACAAGAAAGTAAAAACAATATAAAAAATTTAATTCTCATGCGAATTTTCTCCCTTAAGTCTTAAAAGTTGCAAATATTCTTTTTGAGCTTGAGCATTCTTAGCTTTTAAAGTCATTATATTTTTTTCTAAAATTTTTTGCTCTTCTTTAAGTGTTAGTAGTACATCTAGAGAAGATTTACCAAAAAACATATTACCAAAATACATAGCAACAATAATAGCTACAAATGATAATGCAATGGTTTTGATGAGTTGATGACGAGCTTCCTTTTTTTTAGAATGCTCATCATACTCTTTTAATAAATCGCTCAGAGTTTATCTCCTAAGTACTCATCATTATCAAGTTCAATTTCTAATAAGCGATTGTATTTAGCAGTTCTTTCGCCTCTTGCTAGAGCTCCTGTTTTGATTTGTCCTGTATTAAGCGCTACTGCAAAATCAGCTATAAAAGCATCTTCGCTTTCGCCACTTCTGTGACTCATAATACATCTGTAATTATTTCTATGAGCTAATCTTACTGTTTTCATAGTTTGAGTGATTGTTCCAATTTGATTAGGCTTAATCAATACAGCATTTGCCATATTTTTCATGATACCTTCTCTTAAAATATCTTCATTGGTTACAAATAAATCATCACCCACAAGTTGAATTTTATTACCAAGCTTTTGAGTAAGTTTAATCCAACCTTCATAATCATCTTCAGCTAAACCATCTTCAATACTAAAAATTGGATATTTTGCACATAATTCTTCATAACGCGCGATTAAGTCTTCACTTGAGAAAACTTTACCCTCTAAATGGTATTTACCATCTTTATAAAGTTCACTACTTGCTACATCTAGCGCTAGTTTGATTTTATTTTCATAGCCTGCCTTTTTAATACAAGTCATTAAAAGATCAAGAGGCTCTGTATTATTTGCTAAATTTGGTGCAAAACCGCCCTCATCGCCTAAGGCAGTAGAGTGACCTAAGTTGGCTAATTCTTTTTTCAATACTGCATAAATTTCACAAACTGATCTTAATCCTTCTTTAAAGCTTGAAAAACCAAAAGGCATAATCATAAATTCTTGAAAATCTACGCTATTGTTTGCATGTGCACCACCGTTGATGATATTACACATTGGCACGGGTAGTACGCTTGCATTTACTCCACCTAAATAGCGATATAAAGGTACACCTAGTGCATTAGCGGCAGCACGTGCTGTTGCCATAGAAATTCCTAAGGTTGCATTTGCTCCTAGGTTAGAGTAGTTTTTTGTCCCATCAAGCTCTAAAAGGGTGTTATCTAGTTGGGTTTGATTAAATGCATCAAGCCCTATAATGTTTTCTGCTATAATACCATTGATGTTTTCAATCGCTTTTAAAACACCTTTACCACCAAATCTTTCATCATTATCTCTTAGTTCTAAAGCTTCTTTTTTTCCCGTGCTTGCACCACTTGGAACGATAGCACTTCCCACACTGCCATCGCTTAGCATGATTTCGGCTTTAATGGTAGGGTTGCCTCTACTATCTAAAACTTCAAAAGCTCTTAAATCTTCAATAATCAACATTATTCCTCTCCTTCTTCATCGTCTTCTTTTGCACCCAAAATCATACTATCTATACCGATTGAGTTTTGTACAGCTTGAGTGATTTCATCTGCAATAGCTGGGTTTTCTTTTAAAAATGCTTTGGCATTTTCTCTACCTTGGCCAAGTTTAGAAGCCTTGTAAGAAAACCACGCACCGCTTTTATCAATAATATCAAGTTTTACACCATAGTCTATTAGCTCGCCCTCACGGCTTACACCCTCGCCAAACATCACATCAAATTCAGCCTGTTTAAATGGAGGAGCTACTTTATTTTTAGCCACTTTTACTTTAACACGGTTTCCAATAGGCTCATCATTTTGTTTTAAAGTAGCTGTTTTTCGTACATCTAAACGAACCGAAGCATAAAATTTTAAAGCATTTCCTCCGGTAGTTGTTTCAGGAGTGCCATAGCCCATCATGCCTATTTTCATACGAATTTGGTTGATGAAAATTACAGTAGTATTCATTTTATGAACGATACCGGTTAATTTTCTTAAAGCTTGGCTCATTAATCTTGCTTGAAGACCTACATGCTGATCTCCCATATCACCTTCGATTTCTGCTTTTGGAGTAAGTGCAGCAACGCTATCTACTACTATTAGATCAATAGCCCCGCTTCTTGCTATGGTTTCAACGATTTCTAAGGCTTGTTCTCCAAAATCTGGTTGAGAGATGTAAAGATTTTCTGTATCAACACCTAAATTTTTTGCATATCTTACATCAAGAGCATGCTCTGCATCGATAAACGCACAAACTCCACCTTTTTTTTGACATTCTGCTATGATGTGTAAGGTAAGTGTAGTTTTACCTGAACTTTCAGGTCCATAAATTTCTATAATTCTTCCTTTTGGAACCCCGCCAATTCCTAAAGCCAAATCAAGTCCAACCGAACCTGTAGGAATAGAATCAATTTTTTCAACTTCTTTATCGCCAAGTCTTAAAATAGTACCTTTTCCAAAGGTTTTATCAAGACTTTTTAAAGCTGCATCAAGTGATTTTCTTTTATTATCATCCATACTTGTTAATCCTTTTATAATATGTTTAAAATTGTATCAAAAAGAAATTTAATATAAGTTTTTATTTTGAATTTTGCTAAAATACTTTTTTAAATTTTTCAAGGAAAAAAATGAATAAAAAAATTAGCGTAGCACACTCTCCTGATGCTGATGATATTTTTATGTATATGGCGATTAAATTTGGTTGGGTTGGGAATGCTTATGAGTATGAAAATACAGCTTTAGATATACAAACTTTAAATGAACTTGCATTAGAAAATATATACGATGTTAGTGCGATATCTTTTGCGCTTTATCCTTTAATAGCTAGCGAATATGCTTTGTTAAAAACTGCTGTGAGTTTTGGTGAGGGTTATGGGCCAAAGCTTATTAAGAAAAAAGATAAAAAATTAAAGCCAAATTTTAAAGTTGCTTTAAGTGGAGCACACACTACTAATGCTTTAATCTTTCGCATAAAATACCCACAAGCTAGGATAGTTTATAAGAATTTTTTAGAGATTGAAAAGGCTGTTTTAGAAGATGAGGTTGATGCGGGAGTGCTTATACATGAGAGTATTTTAGAATTTGATTCTAGTTTGTGTGTTGAGGCTGAACTTTGGGATATTTGGCAAGAATTAGCCAAAGATGATTTGCCTTTACCTTTAGGTGGCATGGCACTTAGAAGATCTTTACCACTTAATGATGCAATAGCGGTTGAAAAAGATTTGATTAAAGCAGTAGAAGTAGCTGATCATAATAGAAAAATCTTAGCTTCTATGCTTTTAGAGCGTAATTTAATACGCGTAGATGCTCAAAAACTTGATGTGTATTTAAATTTATACGCAAATAAAAACTCTATAAATATGAATGATAAACAATACAATGCCATAGATAAGCTTTTTGAGCTTGGATTTAATCATGGATTTTATGAGAAATTAATAAAAAGCAAAGATTATCTTATCCCTAGTGAGTATGAAGAATTTAGAAATTCTTGATAGAATTTAAATTTTTAAGGAGAAAATATGGAAAGTACTTTAGTAGCCTTGGGTGTACAAACTTTTAAAATCACACTTATGCTTTCTTTACCTATGCTTTTAGCAGGGCTTATTGCAGGGCTTATTATAAGTATTTTTCAAGCTGTAACGCAAATTAATGAAGCTACGCTTTCTTTTGTGCCAAAAATTTTACTTGTTGTTGTGGTAATAGTATTTTTAATGCCTTGGATGATAAGTTCTATGATTGATTTTACAACGAATATTTTAAATCAAATTCCAAGCTTTATTAGATGATTATTGATTTTTCTAAGTATTCTTCTGTGCGTATAGGTGAGAGCTTTGAAGTGCAAATACTTGAAGAGCCTTGCGAATTTGATGGTTTTTTAGTAGGTGGGGCAAATAATCTTTTAATCTCTCCAAAACCTAAAAAACTAGGAATTTTAGGGAAAAGTTTTGATTATATTAAAATTTTAGAGCAAAATGAAAAAGGTATGTTTTTAGAGATAGGCTCTAGTGTGAAATCTTTCAAAATGTATCATTTTGCTAAAGAAAATAACCTAAAAGGCTTTGAGTTTTTAAGAAATATCCCAGGGACTTTAGGTGGTATTTTAAAAATGAATGCAGGATTAAAAGATGAGGATATTAGTAAAAACTTAATTAGTATTTGCACTTTTAATCAAGAAATTTTAAAACAAAACATCGCTTTTGCTTATAGGTTTAATCCTATTAAAGAAGTGATGTTTAGCGCGAAGTTTTTTTTAGAATATGGATTTGACCCAGTTAAAGATGAACTTTTAAAAAATGCAAGAAAAAATCAACCCAAAGGTGCTAGTTTTGGTTCTGTTTTTAAAAATCCCAAAAACGATCATGCAGGAAGATTGATAGAAGCAGTTAATCTTAAAGGTTTTAGTAAGAATGATGCGATGTTTAGTAATGAACATGCAAATTTTTTAATCAATAAAAAACATGCTAGTTTTGATGATGCTATGTTTTTGATAGAGCTTGCTAAGAAAAGAGTTTTTGAAGAATTTGGGATTGTTTTAGAAGAAGAAGTGGTGATTATATAGTATTTTTAATATCTTCATAAACAATTGTAGCTATTTCTTGGACTAATTCTTGATAAGATTTATTTTTATCATTTGTGCTAAATTGAGTATTGATAGTAAGGATTTTATGATCTTTTAGTTTTTTTGTTTTAGCATTAAAAAGTTTGTATTCTATGTCGGCTTTGACTTCAAAATTGGAAAAAAGCAAGAAATTTTGTTGGCTTGCTTGAATACTTTTTAAATCTAGCAAAATAATAAAATCAGCCTTTTTGAAACGATTAAATTCTAAAAACTCACTTGCACTGATGAAATTTTTATTTGTTTGCAAGATATTTTGGCTATTGATGTAAGTTTGATTTTCTTTTTGACTAAGTAAGGCAAAATTATTTTGCTCATTTAAAATAGCACTTAATGCTTTTAGTGTGTCTTTTGCCATGCTTTTAGCATCGATTTTTAAATTTGAAAAATAAAAATTATATTCTTTTTCATAGCTTGGCACTAAAGCTAAGGTGTTAATGTGTGAGAGTTTATCATAATTTATATTTTGTTCAAGATTGATGATACTAAAATCATCGTTATTTTGTAATTTGATGATTTTTTTATTTGCAAAAGAGTTAGCATAAATAGCACTTAAAAAACACAAAAACATTAAAAAAAATCTCACTAAAAACCTTTTAATTTAAATTCATTCTTAGCAAAAGCTATAAAACTTGGAAGTTTAAAATCAGGACTATTGTAATTTAGAGCTTTTTTATCAAAATCGTATAAAATTCCACCATTTTGTTTGACTAAAAAATCTCCCGCAGCTATATCCCAAGCTTTTGGACCACCAAAACGTGGGTAAATTCCAGCTTTTGCTTCAAGTAAATATACAAATTTCAAAGCAGATGAAACCTTAATGCCTTCAAGATGATTTTGAATGAAAAAATCTTCATTGTTATCATGGTTTTTAGAGTAAAGGGCTATATTTTTAACCTTTTCGTATTGCTCTAAGCTAAGATTTAAAATTTCATTATTTTTATAAACCTTAGTATGAGTATGTGCATAATAAAATGCATTATTTTCCACATCGCCTATGAGTGAAAGTATAGGGGTGTTTTTGTGGATTAATGCGATTAAAACACAATATTCTTTATCTTTTTTAGCATAAGATTTAGTGCCATCAAGAGGATCTATAAGCCAAAAATACTCTAAATTTTTTCTTTCTTCATAAGAAAGTATATTTTCTTCAGAGCATATAGCTATATCGCTTGAAGCCAAAATCTCACTAATAGCTTCATTAGACTTTATATCAGCTAAACCTACCGGAGAATCATCATCTTTAAGCCACAAGGTATTTTTGTCTTTATATTCAAGCAATACTTTTGAGGCTTCCTTGCTTGCTTTTAAGGCTAATTCTAAAAGTGTGTCTAAATTTTTCATAAAAAAAGTATAGCAATTTTATATAAATACTTAGTAGAATTATTTTCTACTAAGATTATTGATAAATTTAATTAAGCTAATGGCTAAAATTGCTTCAAGTAAAGCAGTAAGCACTAATCCTGAGTATATATCTTGAGTGATGA
Organism: Campylobacter sp. IFREMER_LSEM_CL2256; assembly: GCF_025771645.1. Taxonomy (NCBI): domain Bacteria; kingdom Pseudomonadati; phylum Campylobacterota; class Epsilonproteobacteria; order Campylobacterales; family Campylobacteraceae; genus Campylobacter; species Campylobacter sp. IFREMER_LSEM_CL2256. Next base: position 152,563 of record NZ_JAKMQQ010000002.1, on the reverse strand, counting down.
TATTAGTTTGATAAGAAAGCGTAGCTACTGCAATGAGTAAGGTTAGTGGCATAGAATGGCTTAGGCCAAATAAAAAGGTGTTTTTTAAACCAAGTATTTTTACAAAAGTCATAGCACAAAGTATTCTTAGTCCTATCATAAAGGCAGTTAGCGAAAAAGCTATGAGCAAAACTTGAGGGTTTAAAAGCATTTGAAGCTTAAAGCTTGAGCCTATATAGATGAAAAATATAGGGATTAAAAAGCCATAACCAAAACTAGAGAGTTTATGCTCTAAGTCTTTTTTATGATCAAAAAAAGTAGCTATAAATGAACCTGCTATAAAAGCTCCAAGTGCAACTTCAAGTTTAAAATAAATCATAATCGCAACTATGGCTATGAAAATTGCCATGCAAAATCTTATATCTTTTTCGTTTTGATCTTGCCAAGGCATGAGTATGGTTTTAAGCTGTGGATACCACCAAAAAAGCACTTCTAAAAATTTAAATCCAAAAATACAAAGTGCTAAAAATCCCACTAAATATAATAAATTTTGAGTGAGTGAGAAAAGATCGGCTCCTTTTCCCAAAAATGCTGCAGCTATGGTAAGCAAAACTATGCTTACAACTTCAGCCAAAGTGGCTACCACCATAGATACATTAAGCCACTCACAGTTTTTGCCAAAGTCTCTATAAAGCGTTGAGAGCAAACCCACACTCATAACAGGTATAATAATGACAAAAATATAAGAAATATCTATACTTTCAACTGCTAAAACACTAAAAGCATATAAAAGTATAATGTAAATAAAAGCTTTATTAAGTAAGCTTCTTTCAGTGTTTAAAAAGGTTTTAAGATTAATCTCCATGCCCGCAATAAACATAAGATAATAAAACCCTGCATTAGCTAAAAGCTTAAAATTCTCACTTTCTCCTATAAAACCCAAAAATCCTATAAAAGAACCAAGCATGATTTCAGTGGCTGAAAGTGGGAGTTTTAAAAATTTAGCAATATAAGGTGAAGTTAGCAAACACCCTGCTACGACTAATAAAATTTTTAAATCCGTAGCAGCTTGAGCATCAATGGCATGAGCTAGCAAAGCTAAATCCCATTTGTTTTAGTTTTTGTATGTCTTTGCTAGGTTCTTCGCCTTTAGTTGTAAGATAATCACCCACTACTATAGCACTAGCTCCTGCGTCAAAAATTTCATATTGTCTTTCTTTTAGCACTACTTCTCTGCCACCTGCTACCATGATATGTGCATTTGGTAAGTCTTTTTTAGTGTCTTTGATGATATTTAACGCCTCATCAGGATCAAGTAAAGCTTGTTTGAGTTTTAAATTTTCATTTGGTATGAAAAAATTAATAGGCGAAGAAAAAGGATCAAGCTCTTTTAAACTTGCTCTAAAACTTTTTCTATCAGCTTCGCTTTCTCCAAGACCATAAATTCCACCACAGCAAAGCATTAAACCTGCTTCTTTAGCATAAAGATTAGTTTGAAATCTTTGCTCCCAAGTATGCGTAGAGCAAATGTTTGGGAAAAATTCTTTGGAAGTTTCTAGATTATGATTATAAGAAAAAATTCCTGCTTTTTTTAATTCTTTGAGTTGTTCTAAATTTGCTATGCCATTGCAAGCTATGAGTAAAAGTCCTTCTACTTCTTTTTGCACCGCATGAGCTACCTTGCACACATACTCAAGTTTTTCATCATCAAGCCCAGCTCCTGCTGTAACTAAACAAAAACCCAAAGCCTCATTTTTCTTAGCCATTTTAGCTTCTAAAACAATTTGATCTATATCTTTTCTTTTGTATTTGTTGATATTAGTTTTCACATGAGCACTTTGTGTGCAGTATTTGCAGTCCTCCCCGCACCCTCCACTTGCTATATTAGATATAGCACAAAGCATGATTTGCATTATATTTCCTTTTTGATTTTGCATTTTAAGCACTCTAAAAATGTGCCTTTTTTAAGCTCTTTGATGATCAAAGTTTCGCCACATTCGCTACATTTTTCTTCACTTGGTTTGTATTTGCTTATATAGTTGCATTTTGGATAAGCACTACAACCATAAAATTTACCACGCTTAGAAAAACGCTCCACAATCTCACCTTCTTGGCAACTTGGACATTTTATGCCTATGGTATTGAGCTTTTTCTCACTTTTTTCTTCATTTTGTGTTTCTTGTTTTAAATTTCTTGAGTATTTACATTTTGGAAAATTTAAACAAGCTATAAATTCTCCATATCTTCCTTTTCTTATAGCAAGCTCTCCACCACAATCAGGGCAGGTTTCATCTAATTTTGTAAAAGTTTTTTGACTTTTTATATTTTTTTTACCCTCATCGATTTTTCTCATAAAAGGAAAATAAAACTCTCTTAAAACTTCTTGCCAGTCCATTTTGCCCTCTGCTATGATGTCAAGTTTATCTTCCATTTTAGAAGTAAAATCACTATCTACTATATCGCTAAAGTTTTGCTCTAAAACTTCTGTTACAACAAAGGCTATTTCATTAGGTATGATTTGTTTTTTATCTATATGCACATATTCTCTTGCACTAAGTAAAGAGATGGTTGGAGCATAAGTTGAAGGGCGTCCTATACCAAGATTTTCTAACTTTTTAACAAGTCCAGCTTCAGAGTATCTTGAAGGTGGCTCGGTAAAGTGTGAGTTTAATTCTATATTTTGGATGTTTAATGTATCTTCTAGCTTTAAATTAGGTAAAATTTTATCTTTATCCATATCTCCATATACTTTATAATGCCCATCAAATAAAATTTTTCTACCACTTATTTTAAAACTTGCTTCATTTGATTTTGCATAGACATTTTGAGTTTGAGATATAGCAGGATTCATTTGTGAAGCTAGGAAACGATTGTATATTAAAGTATATAATCTTGCTTCATCTTTTTCTAAAAACTCACTTGCAAGTTTTGGAGTAAAACTAAGATTAGTCGGTCTTATAGCCTCATGTGCTTCTTGGGCACCTTTGCTTTTAGTGGTGTAAATATTTGCTTTGCTTGGCAAGTACTCTTTGCCAAAATCACTTTTAATGAGTTTTCTTACTTCTTCTAAGGCTTCTTTTGCGATGTTTAGGCTATCAGTTCTCATATAAGTGATCACACCCATAATGCCTTGATGAGTTTTTACGCCCTCATAAAGTTTTTGAGCTATCATCATGGTTTTTTTAGGGTTAAAACCTAGGCGATTGCTCGCACTTTGTTGCAAAGTTGAGGTCATAAAAGGTGCTTGTGGGGCTATTTTTCTATCTTTACTTTCTATATCTTTTATTTTAAAGTTAGCATTTTTACAAGCTTCCAAGATAAGCTTAGCTCTATCTTCATTAGTTAGACTTAGTTTTTCTATCTTTTGATTTTGAAACTCAACTAGTTCAGCTTGTAAGTCTTTTTCAAAAATCATATCTACACTAAAATATTTCAAAGGAACAAAAGCTTTGATTTCTCTTTCTCTATCGACGATGATTTTTAAAGCCGCACTTTGCACACGCCCTGCACTTAAGCCTTTTTGAATTTTTTGATTGAGTAAAGGACTTAGTTTATAACCTACTATGCGATCAAGTAAGCGTCTAGTTTGTTGAGCGTTGACGCTATTTATATTTAAAGATCTTGGGTTTTTTAAAGCATTTTCTATAGCGCTTTTAGTAATCTCATGAAAAACTATGCGTGGCAGAGAATTTTCATCTTTATTGATAGCCTTAGCTATATGATAAGCTATGGCTTCACCCTCGCGATCCTCATCGGTTGCAAGGTAGATGGTTTTTGCTTTTTTAGCCTTTTCTTTGAGTTCTTTTACTAAGCTTGAATGATCATTTGAAATTCTATATTCAGGTTTAAAATTTTCATCTTCTATTTTTATACCAAAGCTGGTTTTAGGTAGATCTCTAATGTGACCTTTAGAGGCTATTACTTCATAGTCTTTACCTAGAAAATTACCTATAGTTTTAGCTTTAGCAGGCGATTCTACTATGATTAAATTTTTCATTATTTTCCTTGTGAGGATTAAAATTAGTAAAAGTGTATAAAAAAAAGTTAAATTTTTTGCTTAGATGGGTTTTTAAATAAAATGCAATTAATGTTATAATTTTCTGTAATTTAATTTCATAGGATAGATAATGTTTTTGCAAAAAAATTTACAAGCTTTAGAATTTACTAACAAACCCTTGCAAGAAAAAATTTTATCTTTAAAAGAAGACTTTATTGACATCTTTCCAAGTCAAACACCCTTTGTGCCTTCAAAAGATGACTTAATAAAACCTAATATATTTTTTTGTGGTATAGGAGATGGGCTTTTTTTAAAAAAACTTATTAATAAACATATTTTTATTTTCGATAAAGCAGAATTTTTTGCTAATGTTTTAAGCAAGATGGATTTAAGCCAAGAACTTTCAAGCGGGAAAATATATCTTTGTGATATAGAAGAAAAACGCTTGGAAGAGCAACTTTGCATACTTTTTTCACAAAATGAATGCTATGAATATTTAGGGCTTTTTAAACTCTTGCCTTATAGTGAATTTTACGATCAAAGCCCCATGTATGAATTTGTTTATAAAATGTGCATAGATGTTGTTGCTAGAATTTCTAATGATATAGATAAAACTTTTTCTAAAAGTTTTAGAATGCAAAAACAATTTTTATTGAATTTACCAACAACATTGAAAAACCCACCTTTTGCTAGATTTATATATGAAAATAAAACAAAAAATAAAAGTGTTATAGTGGTTTGCGCTGGGCCCTCTTTGAATAAACAGTTAGGGCTTTTAAAAGCTTATCAAGATGATTATGTAATATTTGCTTTAGATGCTACATATAAGACTTTGCTTAGAAATGAAATATATCCTGATTTTGTATTTTCCTTAGACGAATCTGATAAATGTTTTTATTTCTATAAGGGATTGTCTTGTAAAAAAAATAATACTATTTTTATACTTGGGTCAAGCTTGCATAAAAAATTAGTAAATAATATGAACAAAGAGAAAAATAAAATTTTCATATTGTCCAATTTGGATTACAAGAAACAATTTGGTTTAAATGATTTTGGATATTTGGATTTTGGAACCAATGTCGCACATTTTACTTATAGTTTTGCTATTGCTTTGGGGTTTACCAATATAATTATCATAGGACAAGATTTAGCATTTGGAGATGATGGAAATTCGCATGCTGATATGAGTGTTTTTACTTTTAGAGATGAGAAAAAAATTCAACATAGCTTAAAAAAATTTTCGGTTTTAGCATATGGTAAAAAGGGTTTTATTGAAACAAATATAGGCTGGAATGATTTTAGAAAAAGATTAGAAGCATTGTTTGTTGCAAATCCTCAAATAAATTTTTATAATGCTACAGAAGGTGGAGCCTTTATTGATTACACTATAGAAATTTCCTTTAAAGAAATTTTAGAAAAATTAAAAACCGAAAAAAAATCATATGCTCTCCCAAAGTCATTAAGTATAAATAAACAAAAAAAATTATTAGTAAAAGTTTTGAATCAAATTCAAAAAGAATATGATGAACTTTCATTTTTATATGAAAAAGCACAAAATTTTATGCAAAATTTAAAAGAAGAAAATTTTACTCAAATAGATGAAAATATTTTATATTTTAATGAGTTGATAAGCAATTCTTATATTCTTAAAAGCATTATATATAAACCTTTATTTTATTATAAAGGATTTTTTAATGTGAAATTTTATCAAGAACCACAAAATGTTATTTTATATTTTAAAGATTTTCTAGAAATTTTTTTGACAATTTGTTCGAAGTCTTTAAAAAATTTAGATTTAGTTATAAATCAATATAAAAATATCTTAAAGCTATAAATTTTTTTTCTATATTTTCGATATAGTCTAAACAACGGCATGGAAGCGGTTGAATTTATTTAAAAGGATTTAAAATGGGATTTCGTATAAATACTAACGTAGCATCTTTAAATGCTCAAAACAATGCAAATTTAAACTCAAGAGCATTGGATAGCTCTTTGTCTAGACTTAGTTCAGGTCTTAGAATCAACTCTGCAGCAGATGATGCTTCTGGTATGGCTATTGCAGATAGTTTAAGATCTCAAGCTAATACTTTAGGTCAGGCTATTAACAATGGTAATGATGCTTTAGGTATTTTGCAAACAGCTGATAAAGCTATGGATGAGCAACTTAAAATCTTAGATACTATCAAAGTAAAAGCAACTCAAGCTGCTCAAGATGGACAAAGCACTAAAACAAGAAACATGCTTCAAGCTGATATTAACCGTTTGATGGAAGAGCTTGATAATATCGCAAATACTACAGCATTCAATGGTAAGCAACTTTTAAGTGGTGGTTTTACTAATCAAAGTTTCCAAATAGGTGCTCAATCAAATCAAACCATACAGGCTAGCATAGGTGCAACCCAATCAAGTAAAATAGGTGTTACTAGATTTGAAACAGGTTCTATGTCTCATACTAGTGGTGTAGCTCAACTTACTATTAAAAACTACAATGGTATAGATGATTTTAAATTCCAACCTGTAGTGATTTCATCTTCAGTAGGTACTGGTATGGGTGCTTTGGCTGAAGAGATTAACAGAGTATCTGATATAACTGGTGTTAGAGCAAATTTCTTAGTTCAAACTACTGGAGCTACTACTATAAAAGCAGATACCACAAGTGATGATTTTGCTATTAATGGTGTTAAGATAGGTAAAGTTGAGTATAAAGATGGTGATGAAAATGGAGCCTTAATTTCAGCTATTAACTCAGTAAAAGATACTACAGGTGTGGAAGCTTCTAAAGATGCTAATGGTAGATTGGTGCTTAACTCAAGAGATGGTAGAGGTATAGAAATCACTGGTAGCATGGGACCTGGAGCAGGTGTTTTAAGAGATGATTATACAAATTATGGTCGTTTATCATTAGTTAAAAATGATGGTAAAGATATCTTAATATCAGGAACTAATCTTTCTACTATAGGTATGGGGGCAACTGATATGATTTCTCAAGCTTCTATATCATTAAGAGAATCAAAAGGTAATATCGATACTCATATTGCCGATGCTATGGGCTTTAATGCTTACAAAGGTGGCGGAAAAATGGTAGTTACTTTTGGAGGTATGGAATCTTATATGAATGCTGCTGGTAGCGGTATGAGTGCTGGTTCAGGATATTCTGTGGGTAGTGGAAAAGATATGTCTGTATTATATGAAAGTAATTTGGCATTTGTTACTGCTTTCTCAGTTGCATTTGGTTTTAGTGCTAAAGGTGATGGATCTTCTCAATTTGCTGCATTCGATCCAGCAGCTGCAGCTGGTCAAATAGCTGCTAAAGATCAACAAGCAGGTGTTACTACACTTAAAGGTGCAATGGCTGTAATGGATATAGCTGAAACTGCTATTACCAATCTTGATCAAATCAGAGCTGACATCGGTGCGGTGCAAAATCAAATCACAGCTACACTTAATAACATCAGTGTAACTCAAGTAAATATTAAATCAGCTGAATCAAACATCAGAGATGTAGATTTTGCAGCAGAAAGTGCAAATTTTGCCAAGTATAACATCCTAGCTCAAAGTGGATCTTATGCTATGAGTCAGGCTAATGCTGTACAGCAAAATGTAATGAGATTATTACAATAGTTAAGAAACCCAAAACACCTTGAATATTCAAGGTGTTTTTCTCTCACTTTTTATTTTATTTCCCATTTGCTTTCTTATATTTGGAACACTTATTGCTTTATAAAAATCAAGCAATATTTTGAAAGGATTTAAAATGGGTTTTAGAATAAACACCAATATAGGCGCAATGAATGCACATGCAAATTCAACTATAACAGCAAGAGAATTAGACAAGTCTTTATCTAGACTTAGTTCAGGTTTAAGAATCAACTCTGCAGCAGATGATGCTTCTGGTATGGCTATTGCAGATAGTTTAAGATCTCAAGCTGCAACTTTAGGTCAAGCTATTAACAATGGTAATGATGCCATAGGTATTTTACAAACAGCTGATAAGGCTATGGATGAGCAACTTAAAATCTTAGATACTATCAAAGTAAAAGCAACTCAAGCTGCTCAAGATGGACAAAGCACTAAAACAAGAAACATGCTTCAAGCTGATATTAACCGTTTGATGGAAGAACTTGATAATATCGCAAATACTACAGCATTCAATGGTAAGCAACTTTTAAGTGGAAATTTTACTAATCAAGAATTTCAAATTGGTGCTCAATCAAATCAAACTGTAAAAGCTAGTATAGGACCAACCCAGTCAAGTAAAATAGGTGTTACTAGATTTGAAACAGGCTCTATGTCTCATAGTAGTGGTGTAACTCAACTTACTATTAAGAACTATAATGGTGTAGATGATTTTAAATTCCAACCTGTAGTAATTTCATCTTCAGTAGGTACTGGTATGGGTGCTTTAGCTGAGGAGATTAACAGAGTAGCTGATATAACTGGTGTTAGAGCAAATTTCTTAGTTCAAACTACTGGTGCAGGAGCTATTAAAGGTGGAGTTACTAGTGATGATTTTGCCATTAATGGGGTAAAAATAGGTAGGATAGAATATCAAGATAGTGATCAAAATGGAGCTTTGATTTCAGCTATTAACTCGGTAAAAGATAGCACAGGCGTGGAAGCTTCAAGAGATGCTAATGGTAGATTGGTGCTTAACTCAAGAGATGGTAGAGGTATAGAAATCACTGGTAGCATGGGACCTGGTTCTGGTGTTTTAAAAGATGATTATACAAATTATGGTCGTTTATCATTAGTTAAAAATGATGGTAAAGATATTTTAATATCAGGATCTAATCTTTCTGCTATAGGTATGGGATCAGCAGATATGATATCTCAAGCTTCTGTATCACTAAGAGAATCAAAAGGTAGAATAGATTCACAAGTAGCCGATGCTATGGGCTTTAATGCTTACAAAGGTGGCGGAAAAATGGTAGTTACTTTTGGAAGTATGGAATCTTATATGAATGCTGATGGTAGCGGTATGAGTGCTGGTTCAGGATATTCTGTGGGTAGTGGAAAAGATATGTCTGTATTATATGAAAGTAATTTGGCATTTGTTACTGCTTTCTCAGTTGCATTTGGTTTTAGTGCAGTAGGTGATGGTTCAAGTCAGTTTGCTGCGTTTGCAACTAATGCTAATATAGCAGCAAACGATCAAGCCCCAGGTGTTACTACACTTAAAGGTGCAATGGCTATGATGGATATAGTTGAAACTGCCACAGCAAATCTTGATGCTATTAGAGCTGACATTGGTGCAGTGCAAAATCAAATCACAGCTACACTTAATAACATCAGTGTAACTCAAGTAAATATTAAATCAGCTGAATCAAACATCAGAGATGTAGATTTTGCAGCAGAAAGTGCGAACTTTTCTAAGTATAACATCTTAGCTCAAAGTGGATCTTATGCTATGAGTCAGGCTAATGCTGTGCAGCAAAATGTTCTAAAACTTTTACAATAAATCCAAAGTGGGTTTTTTACCCACTTTATATTAAGTTTCTTTTTTCTAAGACATCTTGTAAAGGTATGATGGCTATTTTTAATGCTTTTTCTTGAATATTTACAAGTTCGCTTATGTCTTCTATCCAAGCTTTATGAGCTTCTATCCAAGCAACTAATTTGTTTTGTTTGTCACTTTCGTTATGTATAACATGAACATAAATTTTAGAAAATGTGCTTTCAAGATGAAATAATGAAGGAGTTATTGCTTCTTGCATAAATATAAATTTCTTGCTTTCTATTTGTCGTTTTAAGTCATCAATTTGAGCATTTAATTCATTAAGAGTATAGCGAATTTTACTTTTTTGATTCAAAGCCCTATGTAGTTTTTTACATTCTTTTAAAAATTTTTGACTATTTTTGATATGTTCTTTTATGCGTTTATAAGCTTGTAACATTAATTCTTCACGTTGTTCTCTTTTTAAAGGATGTAGTTTTGCAAAAGGTTTTTTTATATTTTTGGTGAGTAAATTTTCGCAAAGTTCTTTGAAAGGTTTTTCTATGGTTCCTTCTATCCTAGCCCCACCTTCTGTTGCATTATAAAACTTAACATTTTTTTCTTTGCTTATTAAATTTTCAAATATCTGCTTAAATAAAACCCAAATTTTAGAACTTTGAACTAGTCCTTTACCTCCATAAGCCAATACTTCGTTTTTGCCTTTATCTTTTTCGTATTCATTAAACTGATCTCCATAAACAAAACCTTCACTATGTGATTTTCCATCATCACTATATGCCAAGTCTTGTCCTATCATAATAATATTTTCATGACCTAATAAAATTGCTAATTCTGCATTCATATGTGCAACACTCATCCCGCATTGCATATAGCCAAATTCATGAAGTCCTAAAGAATAAGCAAAGGGATATGCTCTTGAAACTAAGATGTATTTTCTTTTATTTTTTTCTAAAAATTTAATAGCATCTTTATAAACTAATGATGCAAGAACAAAAGTAATATCTTTATCAAAATCCTTAAAGTCATTATCGAAACATTTTGTAACTGTATCGGTTCTTTCAAGCATGCAAACATAATCAGGCTTGATACCTTCTTTGGCAAGTACAGCATAAGCGCTATCTACACAAAATATAGTTGCTTTACTAGCATATTTTTTAAGCAAAGGAAGTTGTTTTTTTAAAGATGGTCCAGTGGCAACCAAAATAGCAGTTTTGCTTTTGTTTGATCTTTTTTTCTTTAATTCATTGAAGCTTGGATGATTTATCATTTTTGGCAGATTTAATACAAATTGTTCAATTCCTTGTAAAGCATCTATAGGATCGTTACCTTTTCTTAGGGCTATACTTCTAATAGCTTGGATGTTGAGTGTATTTATGTAGTTTATTTCTTTTTTTTGTTCTTCATAAAATTTTGAGTGAATGTGTAAACTGTATGTTTTTAAAAATAAATTTAAATACGAACATAAAAAATCTGCTTGTGTGTAATTCATTTCTTCGTTGTGAATTATAATAAACCTTCCGTTGTTAAGCTCATTGTAAAAATCTATCATATTTAAAGCCAAAAATATAAGCTCAATATCTCTTTCATAAACTATGATTTTTTTATGTTCTTTATTTGTTAATAGACTTTTATATAAAATTCCATTTCCAAGCCCATAAAAAAATAAAACTGGATATCTTGAATAGTTATTTTGGAAAAACTTTAAACTTTCTTGTAATTCTTGCAAGGGGTTTTCATATATTTTCTTTGAGCTTTGAAAAACTACATTGCAATTTAGTGGATCTTTATCAATAATATAAGTATAGCTTTTTAGTTCTTTTATTTTTTGAAGTTTTTTTCTTAAGCTCTCATATTGTTTGCCTTGTAAGGCTTTAAGATTTTTTTTAAAAATTTCAGTTTTCATCTATCACCTTTAGCTCTTATTTAAATTTTCACTAATAGTTTCATTGTATTTTTCTAAATACAAAATAATTTCTTTTAAAAAATCAATTTGACTTTGCAAAAAATAATTTTCATCTTTTTCTTTTTGAACTTTGTATTTTAAAACATCACATTCATTTTGAAAATATCTTGCTTGTAATATATCGGAAAAAAAATCACTTTTTGGAATTTTTATTCTAAGTTTTTCTAGTTTTTCTAAATTTTTTTCTTTAATAGCTTTCTTACATTCATTGATGAATATTTCACATTGCTTTATTTGTTTGATAAGTTTTTCTTTGCATTGTTTGATTTTTTTTTGAGGATTTTTTGGCTTTACTAAGGCGATGTTTTTGCTAATTTTTTCTTTTAGCATTTCTTCACAAACTTCTTTAAAAGGCTTTTCTATGGTTCCTTCTATCCTAGCCCCGCCCTCTGTGGCATTGTATGTTTTAATATTTAGGATATTTTTTGCAAGAGCAATATCTTTTTCAAAGCTTTTTAAAAACAAATACCAAGTAAGTTGCGTTTTTACTTTTCCATTGTCACCATAAGCAGTTATTTCTTTATAGACTATTTCCTTATCTCCTTGATCACCATATAGATGCTCTTTTGGGTGTGATTTGCCATCATCATTATAGGCTAAATCTTGTCCTATTAAAATAATATTTTCAAACCTTAAAGCTCCAGCTAATTCATAAGCCATATTAGCAACACTCATCCCACTTCCTAAAAAACCATATTCATTTAAACCAAGCTTGCTTTCAAAAAACAATGGTCTTAAAACAAGCATGTAATTTCTATTATTTTTTTCTATATATTGTATGGTATTTGGATGAGTTAAAGAAGCAATGATAAATAATATATCTTTATCAAAATCCCCAAAATCATTATTAAAAAATTCACTAGTCATTTCTTCTCTTTCCAATGAAAAAACATAATCAGGCTTAATTCCTTCTTTTGCTAAAATAGCATAAGAGCTATCAGCACTAAAAATCACAGCATTTTCTTGGTATTTTTTTAAAAGTGGTAGCTGTTTGATTAAAGATGGACCAGTTGAAACTATTATTGCATTTTTTGCCTTTGCTTTTCTGTCTTTTATTAGGTTTTTAAAAGGAATATGAGTGATGATTTTTTCTAGATTTATAACATTATGTTTTATTCCTATTAAAGCATCTTTTGGATCATTTCCTCGAGCGAGCATGAGTGTTTTGATTATGTTTAGTAAAGTTTGCATTATATTTTGGGCATTAGATGAGTAAAAATTGGTATAAAATTCATTGTAAAAGTGAAAGTTGAAAATTTTTAATGTATGTTTGATATTTGGATAATTAAATAAAATTTTCAATTGGGCGGTGTTGATATTAGGTGTAAAAAACAAAATAAGTTTTTCTTTTCTAAGAAGTGTGGTAAAATCAATCATATGAAAAGCTAGATATAAAATTTCTAATTCATCTTCAAAGATTATGATATGCTTTAAGTGTTGATTTTTTAAAAGTTCTATAAAAAATTTCCCATCACCAAAGCCATAAAAAAACAATACTGGATATAATTCAAATTTATTATAATCAAAAGAGTGATTTTCGTCTAAAAACATCTGATTGTGTGTATCAAAAATTTTATTTTCTATAAGTTGAAACTGTTGAGTGTTAGTTAATTTTCTTAGTTCATAAGCTAATATTTGATCAACTTCAAAAAGAGCTTGAGTGTTTTTTAAAAATAATTCTTTATTCATATTTATCCTGTGAAATTTTAATTTTATGGGATTTTGAAATTTGAATTTTTTGTATATATTTTTGCATATTCTTTTTTATTAGAATATTTTCAAATCTTGAAAAATTATTTTCTATGGTTTCTTTTAAAATTTTTATATGATTTTCAATAAGGATCAGCCACTCTAAATGTTCCTTTATCCATAATAATTTTTTATTATAAACATCTTCTTGGGTTTTTGGATGTAAGACATAAATTTTTGCCAAATTTAATTCAAATTGCATAAATAGAGGCCAAATAATTTCTTGTATGACTAAAATTTTACTTATGTGATCTTTGAAAGCATCAAATTGTTCTATGATTTTAGAAAAGTTATTCTCGTTGTCAATAAGTAAATGCACCTTATTGGCTAAAGATGAGCATTTGATGATTAACTCTTCGCAAATTTTTCTAGCTTGATGTAGCTTGTAAAAAGATTTTAATAGTAATTCTATTTTTTTATTTTCTTTGTTAATCCCGTTTATTTTTGCAAAATTTTTAACTGATTCTTTTTTCAACAATTCTTCGCAAAGTTCTTTAAAAGGTTTTTCTATGGTTCCTTCTATCCTAGCCCCACCTTCTGTGGCATTGTATGTTGTAATTTGAAAGGTGTTTTTTACAAAATTTATTTTTTTTTCTAATTCAACTCTAAACATATTCCATACTTCATGGGTTTTAATTTGTTCTTTTCCTCCATATGCTAGAGTATTTATATGAACTCTGCGATATGTATCGCAAGTGCTAGAATAATGGTAGTCTTTAGGATGAGAACTTCCATCTTTAGCATAGGCAAGATCTTGCCCTATAAAAATTATATTTTTGTATTCAAGAAGCACTGCTACAAAGTATGCCATATTTGCCACACTTGGACTATTTGAGAGTTTTCCAAAGTCTTTTAAGTTAAAATAATTATTAAAAGATAAATCCCTTTGCATAAGCATAAAATTTCTATGATTTTGTTTTAGATATTTTATGGTATTTGGATGAATAACACTAGATAGTATAAATAAAATATTTTTATCAAATTCTTTAAAATTATTATTGAAAAATTCGCTTGTTTTTTCTATTCTTTCTAATGAAAAAACATAATCAGGTTTAATGCCTTCTTTAGCTAGTATAGGGTATGAACCATCAGCACAAAATATACCAGCGTAATTTGCGTATTGTTTTAAAAGTGGAAGTTGCTTGGTTAAAGAAGGGCCAGTTGAGACTATAATGGCATTTTTGCACGCTTTTCTCCTTTTTAAAATCAACTCGTTAAAGCTTAAATTTGAAATTAAATCGGGTAAATTGTGAAGATAATTTTTTATACCTATTAAAGCATCTTTTGAGTTATTGCCACAACCTAGTATAGTTTGTTTTATATGTTTTTGTATATTTTCATTGGTGTGTAAAATTTCACTATGATATTTTTCATAATAACCACAATGGATATCTAAGAAATATACTCTTAAAAAATGAAAAAAAGGATCCTTATTGCATAAAATTTGAAAATCAAACATATTTAATTCATTGATGTCTAGTATAATCAAAGTATCTTTATCCAACTCTTTGCTAAAATCAACAAAATGAAAACTTAAATAGATAAATTCAAGCTCACATTCAAAAACAACAATTTTCTGATGATTTTGATTTTGCAAAAGAGCTTTGTATAAAATTCCATTGCCAAATCCAAAAAAATAAAGCACAGGATATAAAAAATATTTATCATTATATAAATTTAATTTTTCATTTAAATGCACTAAAGAATTTTCATAAAGTTTGCTTTTTGTGATTTTGCCATTACTTATAAAATTGATATCTAAAGGGTCAGTTCCTATGTTTACTTTAAATTTATTTGGTTTTAAATTTTTTAGTTTATTTTTTAAAATTTCATTCTTCAGGGAGTTAAGGTTTTTTTTGAATAATTTTTTATCCATAGTTTACTCCAAAAAATCTTCTTTTTTTAACGCTTGTCCAAATTCTATATCACAACTTGCTTTTTTACCAAGTATGATAGGTAAAAATTTAGGATGTAAGCCTAGGTTTGGTCTTATGCTTTTTATATTTTCTTGTGTAAAAATTTCACCTTTTTTTATATTTTTACTCGCATATAAGCTTCTTGCAAAATGACGATTTTTTAAAGTTTTTTCATCCATGCTAAATTCTTTGTTTCCTAAAGCTTGCTCGCTTAAACGCACCATAGAACACATTTTCTTAAACTCTTCATAATCAAGACTAAATTTAGCATCGGCACTATTTAAGCTTTTATCTAATATAAAATGTTTTTCTATGACTCTTGCTCCAAGAGCTACTGCTAAAGTAGGTGCTAAAAAACCCTCACTATGATCGCTTAAGCCTACTATGGTTTTAAATTTTTCTTGTAAAGTTTTGATGGCGTTTAAATTTAAATCACAAATTTGTGAAGGATAAGCCGAAGTGCATTTAAGCAAAATTAGATTTGGGTTGTTTTCTTCTTGGAAAATTTTAACAACCATTTCAAGCTCTTCTTCATAAGCTATACCCGTAGAAACCAAAGTAGGTTTGTTTTCTTTTGCCACATAACGCACAAAATCATAATCATTTACTTCAAAAGAAGCGATTTTATAAGCTGGGGGATTAAATTGTTTTAAAAAATTCACATCCTCTTTAGAGAAAGGACTAGAAAAGCAGATTAGCCCTTCATTTTTAGCACATTCAAAAAGTTTTTCATGCCACTCATAAGGCGTTTTAGCCTCTTCGTATAATTCGTATAGTTTACGTCCATGCCACAAACCACCTTCGATAATAAAATCTTTTTTGTTTGAATTTAGTGTTAGACTATCTGGGGTGTAGGTTTGAATTTTTATAGCATCAGCCCCTGCTTTTTTAGCTGCTTGTATGGTTTTTAAAGCCATTTCAAGACTGTTTGCATGGTTGGCTGAAAGCTCGGCAATGATAAAAACTTTTTCATCTAAATTAAAATTTTCTATAAACATTAAAAGCCTTTTAGCAAATCAAAATTATAGTATTTTATATTTTAATTATTAATTATGATTAAAGGTTTATTTAGTAAAATAAATTTATTATAAGTTTATTAAGGAAAAGCTATGACTAAAACACTTGAGTATTCAATTTATCATTTTTTTGAGCATATTTTAAAATTAAAAATTTCACAAAAAAGCGTGATTAGAGGCGAGCTTTATGGGGCTTCTATACCTTTGTATTTTAAAGATGAGGAATATAGTTTTTATTTGTTTTTTCAAAAACAAGCTTTAAATGAAATTGCACAATTTTTATTACATGAAGAATTAAAAGAAGATGGATTGGCAGATTTAGTTAAAGAAGTGGCTAATCAAATCATAGGCTATGCTAAAAAGCTACTTAATGATACTAATGGAAAAGATGAGTATCGTTTAGGTGTTCCTGAGTATTTAGGGCGTATTGATGGATTTTCAAAAATTAAACTCAAAGAAAAATTTACTTATGAAGTAAAAAATGCTTCCTTTAGAATAGGTTATAAAAAAATATGATAGAAGATCATTTAGGATTATTACAATCTTATGAAGATATTTTAGATATTAGTGTTGATTTTGTTAGTGAGCTTGGCACGACTAATATGAGTGTGAGAGAACTCTTAAAGCTAGAAGTTGGTTCTGTGATAGATCTTGAAAAGCCAGCAGGAGAAAGTGTGGAGCTTTACTTGAATAAAAGAATTTTTGGTAAAGGTGAGGTGATGGTGTATGAAAAAAACCTTGCCATAAGAATTAATGAGATTTTAGATTCTAAATCAGTATTGCAGTATTTTAAAAAAGAATTGCAATGAGATTTATTTGGATTTTACTACTTGCTTTGCCTCTTTTTGGGGCAAAAATTCTTGATTATAATATCTATCCTAGAGAAGATAGGGTGGATATTACTTTTTCATTTGATATTCCTTATAAAGAAGGCATTAGTCAAAAGAGAAAAGGCGATATTATTATCTTTACACTAAATGCTCAAAGTGTTAAAGAAGAAGATAAGACGTTAAATTCTAGCATAATTAAAAAAATAAAAATTTTTTCAGAAGGTAAAAAAACTTTTATAGCCTTAAGTGTTGGTGATAAGATACAAATTAATGCAGATACGATTGGTGAATATGGATTAAGACTACGCGCTCAAAAAGAAGGTATGAATTTAGCAACTAAAAATAGCTTAGAAGAAAAAAATGAGGAGATAAAAATGCAAGAGTATGATTTTACAAATTATATTTTAGTTGTAAGTGTTTTGATACTTTTGCTTGTTGGACTTTGGTTTTTAAAAATGTATTTAAGGCAAAAACATCCTTTAGATAGAAATTTTACTTTGATTTTTCAAAGACCACTTGATAGACATAACCAACTTGTGGTCTTTGAGTATGGCTTAAAACGCTATACTATGATCATAGGAAATTCTAATGTGGTATTAGAAACAAGTGAAGCTATGATGAAAAATGAGGAACAAAACAAAACATCCCAAAAACCAAAAGAAAAAGACTTTGATTCTTATTTTGAAGAAAATAAACAAAGATTGCAAAATTTACTTTTAAAACAAAATGCTTAATTAGATTGATTAAAGGCTAAAACAATAAGTTTTGGCTTTGAAATTTTTTTGATTTCTTCTCTTGAAAAATAAATTTGTTTTTTTGTTGAATAAATATATAAGGTATGATTTTTTAATGTAAAATCAAGATTTTCATCACTATCTTTAGCAAGTTTTTTTGCTAGTGCTAGAATAAAATTAAGCCAAGCTAATATATGGTTATTTGGTAATAATTCTTTAACATGTTCTATAGCAAGGGGATTTATTTTTTTACCATTGGCTTTTAAAAGAGTTGCAATAAGCAAAATTTCTTTGTGTGAAAAGCCAAAGTTTAAGCCACTCATTGCCATATAGGCGCTATGTTCATTAGCAAAATAAAAATTAATTTTTTCACCTATATGGGCTAATTTAGCAGCGCTTAAAAGATCTTTTTTAAAATCTGAACTTATTTTGTGAATAGGTGAAAGCACATCAAATAATTTACTTGCAAAATAAGCACTTTTATCTTTATAATCAACACCAAAGCGATCTTGTAAGGATTTTAAACTTGGGTTGAAATTTGGCGGAAATTTGGCATTAAATTGCGAAAAGTCATTAGTGTCGTTTTTTATTTTGGCGTATTTTTGAAAAAGATTAGATAAAAACACGCCTTCTCTGACACCTACTGCTGAAGTGATGATATTTTTAGCTTTGAGTTTTTTAGCTAAGGCTAAAAATATGACACAACCTTCTTTTATAGTATCAAAACGATCTTTTTTGATATCAAAATCTATTAAATTTTTTGCATTTTGAATTTTTTCTATATAATTTTTTTCTTTTTCAAAGCTGTAGCTGAAATTATGGATTATTTTTAAAGGATAGGAATTTTTTTTCATTATAGAATTTGATAATGCTCTTAAGCTTCCACCTATGGCAATAATATTTTCGCTTTGAAAATGTTTTGGAACTTGTATTAGAGCTTCTTGTATGAATTGATCTAGAGCGTTTAATCTTTTAGTATCATAAAAAATCTCTTTTAATCTTACAGTTCCTAGATCAAGTGAAATACAATCTATAATTTTACCTTCTTTAATCAAGCAAAGCTCGGTTGATCCTCCACCTATGTCTATGGTGGTGGCATTTTGAATATTTGATAGTAAATTTAACGCAGCAAGACCACCTAAAAATGATTCTGTTTTACCATTAATGCATTTTATATTTAAACCCACATTTTTTGATATTCTAGTAATAAATTCTTTTGCATTTGGTGCATCTCTTAGCGCAGAAGTTCCAACAGCAATAATTTTCCTGCATTTTTCTTTTACAGCTTTTTCTTTAAAATAAGCTAGTGCCTTCTCGGCCTTAAACATGGCTTCTTCTTGAAGGATTTTGTTGTTATTATAAGCATTTTCTCCAAGTCTTACTTTCTTTTTGTGTTCACTGCAAATAAAAAAACCATATCTTGAGGTTCTTTCAAAAACAACCATACGAACGGAGTTAGAGCCAAGATCAATTACTGCTGTTTTTTTAGCCATTAAATATCTTTATTTTTATGTTTTAAGCGAAGCTCATCAATACTTTCTACATTATCAGGATCAGGTATGATACAATCTACTGGACAGGCCACTATACAGGCTGGTTCTGAAAATTCATTCACACATTCAGTACATAAATCAGGATCTATGACATAGATTGGATCATTATCATAAATTGCTTCATCTGGGCATTCTTCTCTGCATGCATCACAGGATATACATTCTCTAGTGATTAAAAGTGACATACTTTTCCTTTTATTGATAATAAAGCAAACTTATACTATATAAAAACTTATAGCTAATTTAAAAAGAGATAAAAATATTTAATTTTTAGAATGATCAAATCATTCTAAAAATTTTTTAGTTAGTTTTTTTAGGAAAACAAAAGCGATATCCTCTGCGGCGCACAGTTTCTATAGTGGAAATATTAAGAGGTTTATCCATTTTTTGTCTTATTTGATTGATTGCAACTTCTATAACATTTGGAGTTACAAGTTCAGGTTCTTCCCAAATAGCATCTAAAAGTTGTTCTTTTGATACGATTTGATCAGAGTGTCTAGCAAGGTGAGTTAAAACTTCAAAAGGCTTTCCTTTTAACTCTATGTCTTTTCCTTGATAAGTGATTTTTTCTTCATCAGGATCAATCACTAAATCATCAATCTTAATCACATTTGTCCCGCCAAATCTAAGTCTAGCTTCGATTCTTGCCATTAAAATTTCAAAATCCAAAGGTTTTTTTATATAATCATCTGCTCCAGCTTTTAAAGCTTTGATTTCATTTTCTTTATCTGCTTTTGTACACATTGTTACTATAGCAGTTCTTGGAGATTTTTGTTTGATAGCATTGATCAAATCGCTTGCATCATTATTGCCTATAGTCCAATTTGATAATACTAAATCATAATGTCTAATACCTATAAAATACTCAGCGTCTTTAAAATTTTCTGAAGTGTCGCTTTGATAGCCAAACTCATTTAAAGTGTTTGATAAAGTTTTATTAAGCGATGCTTCATCTTCTACAACTAAAATACGCATTTTATTCCTTTGAAGATAGTTTTAGTGCAAAAGTATAACACAAATTAAGCAAATGTTCAAAATTCTTTAAAAAATTTTTAATATTTTTTGCTTAAACTAGCTCCAACGCACGCATTTTTGATGATATCGGGCTTATAACAAGTAATATTTATAAATTGAAGTTTTTTATGATGTTTTTTGATATCTTTGCATATATATTTTAAAGACTTTTCTATAGTCTTAAATTTTTTCTTTTTATAGATTTTTTCTATTCTAGTGCATAATTTTGCATAATCTAAAAATTTCTTACTTTTAGCTTCTAATTCTATTAGGACTTTTTGCTCTTGAATTCTTTCAAAATCCAAAAGCCCTATAATGCATTTAAATTCTAAGCTAACTTTTATATGACTTTGCATTCTTGTTTTCCAATAAGCCTTAAAATATTTGGTATGTGTTTATAAATTACTATAAAAGCGATGATAAATATCGGCGCATGGGTATTAATCACAGGCATATCATAATGAAATATAAAAGAAGTTGCAATTAAAACAATTAAAGCTCCAAGTGAAGCTAAGCTTGAAATTTTAAATACCTTACCTATAATAAACCAAGCCAAAAGTGCACATATAATCTCAAAAGGTAAAAATACTGCTAAAACCCCAGCTCCAGTAGCTACTCCTTTGCCACCTTCAAATTTTAAATAAGGAGAAAAACA
The DNA here is from genome assembly GCF_025771645.1 of Campylobacter sp. IFREMER_LSEM_CL2256. Lineage (NCBI taxonomy): Bacteria > Pseudomonadati > Campylobacterota > Epsilonproteobacteria > Campylobacterales > Campylobacteraceae > Campylobacter > Campylobacter sp. IFREMER_LSEM_CL2256. The sequence continues at coordinate 131,702 of NZ_JAKMQQ010000002.1, read as the reverse complement.
ATGGCCAAATACTGCTAAAACCGCCATAGTCCATAAGATATTTTCATCATAGCCTAAAATTTTTGCTACTAATATAGGTACAATTCCTTTAAGTGCATCTAAGACAATTGTTGCAACAGCAAGTGTTTTAGCAAGCTTAGGATCGTTTTCTTTTACTACTCTTAAAACATTGGTAGCACCTATGCTTTTACTGCCTGCATTTTTGATATTTGTTTTGGCAAAAATTTGAGCTAGTAAAAGACCAAAAGGTATAGCACCTATAAGATAAGCTAAAAGATAAATTATTAAATTTTCCATTTACTTTCTATCCTAATTCTATAAAGATTTATAATAATGATAGCAAAAAACTCTGAAATAAATATTTAAGAGATATTTTATCCTATAATAATTTTTATTTTTAAATAGAAATTTTTTATTTTATTTAAAGAAAATTATAGATATATTTTCAATAAGTTTATTTTAAATAGGCTTTATTTTATCTTATTTAGGAGTGAATAATGAAAAAAATTTCATTATTAGTTGCATCATCATTATTAGTTGCATCAACTGCTTTTGCTAACGATAAAGCTTTGCTTGATGAAGCAAAAGCAGCAGGTTTAGCACCTTTGCCAAAGGATCAAGCAGGCGTTGAAAAACTATTAAAAGAAATGGGTGTTAAAGCTAGTAAGTTTTCTAAAGAAAAAGCTAATCTTGGTAAAAAGCTGTATTTTGAACCAAGACTTTCTAAAAGTGGTTTGATTTCTTGTAATACCTGTCACAACTTAGGTATGGGTGGTGCTGATGGTATAGCAGCAGCTGTAGGACACAAATGGACTGCTAATCCTCATCATTTAAATTCGCCAACAGTTTATAACTCTGTTTTAAATTCAACTCAATTTTGGGATGGTAGAGCAGGTACTTTAGCAGATCAAGCAAAAGGACCAATCGAGGCAGAACCTGAAATGGCAACTCCTGCTAAATTAGCAGTAGAAAAAATTTCTTCTATGCCAGAATATGTTAAAGAATTTAAAAAAATATATGGTAATGATGGGGTAACTTTTGATAATATAGCAGATGCTATTGCTACATTTGAAAGAACACTTCTAACTCCATCTAAATTTGATAAATTCTTAGAAGGTGATACAAAAGCTTTAAGCAAAAAAGAAAAAGAAGGTTTAAAAACTTTCATCGATAAAGGCTGTACAGCTTGTCATACAGGAGTAAATTTAGGTGATAGCATGCAAGCTTTCCAAGTGGCAGCTAAATATAAATTTGCAAATGTAGGTGATTTTAAAGGTGATGCAAATGGTTTAGTTAAAACTCCAACTTTAAGAAATATTGCCGAAACAGCTCCATACTTCCATAATGGCGCTATTTGGTCTTTACAAGATGCGATTAAAGAAATGGGTAGTGTGCAACTTGGCATAGAAATTTCTGACAAAGAAGCAGCTTCTATAGAAACTTTCTTACATGCTCTAACAGGCAAAAAACCAAGCATTACTTATCCTCAACTTCCAAAAGCTACTGAAAAAACTCCAAAACCAGAGCTTTAATTAAAATTTTCCCTAAAGATATTTCTTTAGGGAATGTTGTTTTTTGTTTATTTTTTATATATAATACATTCTTAATTTTTAATTAGGAATTGGCTATGAAAAATAAAATTTTATTTAGTGTGATTGCATTAACAGCTATTTTATTTAGTGCGTGTGCTAATCATGCAAAAGTAAACAATGAATTAGAGCAAAAGTTAACCCAAAAGATATGTTCTGATGAATTTTTTACTCAAGAAATGACTAAGGTAGATAAAAAAGATGATCCAGTATATGTAGGATTAAATGCAGGTTTAATCGCAAAAAATTGTGGAGATTTTAATCTTAGTAATGAATTTTTTGATAAGGTTGAGGAATCTTATCAAGTTGATGTGGATTTAAGAAGTGGCGCTCAAAAAATTGCTAAAACAGCTGTAACTACATTAATAAATGATTCTATATTAGACTATGATGGCTCTTTATATGAAAGAATAATGGTAAATACATATAAGGGTTTAAATTTTATGAGTGAGGGTGATTATAATAATGCAAGAGTGGAGTTTAAAAGAGCTTTATTGCGTCAAGATAGAGCAAAAGATTATTTTAAAGCTCAAATTGCTAAAAATAAAGCAGAATTAGAAAAGGCCAAAAAAGAAGATCCAAATTTTAATAAAAATTTTAGTGAATCAACAAAACAAATAAATGCTCAATATGAAGCTTTGTTTGAAGAATTTTCAACAAGTAAAAATTTTACCAATCCTTATGCAACTTACTTAGCTTCGATTTTTTATTATATGAGTAAAGATTATACTTTAGCTAAAGATTTATTTAAAGAAATAAAGATTTTAAACCCAAAAAATAAAGAAATTAATAAAGAGTGGAAAGCAATTAGCAATGCTAAATCAAAAAATAAATATGTTTTTATTGTTTATGAGAATGGTTTTGGTGTGATAAAGGATGAGTTTAAATTAACTCTGCCTTTGATTTTAAATGACACTCTTACGACAACTTCTATTGCTCTACCTAAGCTAAAAAAAAGAAGCCAGTCTTTTGAGTATTTAAGTGTAAATGATACTAATACTACAAAATTAGTTGATTTGGATAATGTTGTAGCAAGCGAGTTTAAGTTCGAGCAACCATCAATAGTTACCAAAGCAATAGTTTCAGCTATCTTAAAAACTACTATCAATGCAGCAGTAGCTAACAATGACTCAATGGGAGGTTTTTTAAGCCTTGCTAGTGGTATCATGAATGCAGCAACTACTCAAGCTGATGTTAGATCTTGGAGAGGATTGCCACAAAGTATAGGAGTTGTTATGATTAAAAATACAGGTAAAATTATTATTAAAACTCCAAGTGATGATGTGTTATTTGAAAGACAGATTAATCCAAAGAAAAATGTATTGGTTGTAGTGCGTTCTTTTGCACCTAATATTGCTCCAAGTATAAATATCATAGAAAAATGAAAAAGTTAATTTTTTTATTATTATTAAATTGTATGTTATTGGTTTCACAAGATGCTCTTGATGTAAACTTTAAACATACAAATGTAAAAAGTATAAAAGAAAGAATAAATAATGCAGGATTATTAGAAGTGCAGATTATTTTTTATAGTTCTGCTGATAAAAAACTTTCTTATAAAATAGAATGGTTTGATAAAGATGGGTTTGTTATAAAAAATACTATTGATAAAAACTATAAAAATATAAGATTATTAGCTAAACAAGAGTATATTATACAAAATATAGCTAGTAATAAGGAAGCAAAAAAATATAAAATATATATTAAATAAAAAAGGATAAAAAATGCAAAAAATTAAAATTTTAACAAGTGTAGTGGCTATAGGTGTTTTATTTAGTGCGTGTATGCAACAACCTACTTATGTAGATGGAACTGCGGCAAAAGTAAAACAAGGCAATTCTTTAAGCATGGCTTTAACTGGTGAAGATTTTGACAATACAGCTAAAGAGATGTTAAATAGTTTGCTTAATTCAAGTTATGTTGTGAATAAAATAGGAAATTCAGGTAAGGCTATTGTGGCAGTTTATGATGTGGTAAATGATACGGCTTTAAGAATAGATACTAGAAATTTGACAGATTTGATGGTAGAAGAACTTATAAATTCAGGTAAATTTGCAGCTTCAGCTACTCAGGGCAATGATAGTGCTACTCAAAATAATATGGACGATGTAACGAGCGATAAAGATGATGATAGATATGATAAAGCTACAGTATCTAAAAATCATACGCAAATTAGCGCTTCTTTGACTTTACAGGGAAGAATTGGTCAGCAAAATATAAAATTAAGTAATGGTAAAACCCAAGTTGAATACTTTTTTGTTATGAAATTAGCAGAAAAAGTTAGTGGCTTAGTAGTATGGCAAAAAACCAATAGAATCAATAAACTAGGATCTAGTAAAACTGTAAGCTGGTAATATAAAACAACAAGGAAAGATATGATGAAAAAAAGATTTATTATTGGATCATTATTGGTAGCGAGTTTTCTTTATGCTCAAGCAACTCCACAAGTTGAAATTACTCAAGAAGATATTAAAATTCAAAATGAAATGTCAGATGCTAGCTCTAAAGATATTACTCCAAAATCTTTAGATGATTTTTTTGAAGAATTTGCAGATAATTTTGGTATAGAATATGGTATTACAAAAGATGGAAAAACCTTTTATACGGGTAGAAGTGTAGTTGCGCTAAGCGATAGCGATCCTCAATTTGCTCAAGCTTTGCAAAATGCTTACCAAAAAGCTATGCTTAATTTACAGTCTGATTTTATTGAAGATGCCTTTGGAAGAATGGCAGTGAGTAAAATTCAAAATTACGAAGCTGATAATTCTACTAATGCAAAAGAATTTGAAGAACTACCAAAAGGAAGTGTTGTAGGGCAAATTTTTGATAAACTGGTTCAATTAAGTGGTGCAAAATTAGATAAAGCTTTGGGAGATTTGGGCATTAATGTAGAAGGTTTAACAGAGGAAAGAAAAAAGATTTTATTAAAAGAAGAGTTTCTTAATAAAACAATTACTAGTGCAGTTGGTTCAATGAGCGGTTTAATTCCTGTGCAAACTATAGTTACGCAAAGAAGAGGGCAATATGATATTGGTGTAATTGCAGTTGTTTCTAAAAAAACTCGTCAACTTGCTAAAGATATGTCTTTAGCGCGTCAAAGTAACATCAAAGGTAAAGGAAAAAATATCAACGAGTATTTACCAAAAGACAATAAAGGCTTTCTTAATGAATATGGTATTCGCTTAGTTTATGATGAAAAAGGTTCACCGGTTATTTTAAGCTATGGAAATTGGGGTTATATTGCTGATGCAAATAATGCCAAGAAGACAAATATATTAGAAGATAGGGCTAAAGATACAGCTTCAACTATGGCTGATGCAGCTATAATTGAATTTATCAATACAAATTTAAGTTTAAAAGATGAAAAAACTACAGGTGAAAGTTATGAAGAAATCATCAAGCAAAGCTTAAATATCAATGACAACACTACTCAAGAACAAATTCAAGATTTCACAAATATTGTAGAAAAAATCAATACAAAAATAAAAGCAAGTGCTAGCGGAAAAATCAAAGGCATAGGAACACTTAAAAGATGGAATTATACAAGCGAAAATGGTATAGAACATGTAGGTGTTGTAAGATTTTATTCTTATGATAATGTGGCAAATATTAACGAAGCTTTAAAATCAAATTCAAATACTAGTGTCCCAAAAACTGAACCTAAAAAGTCTTCTAATATACAAAGAAGTTCTAATGTTGTAAATGATATAGATGATTTTTAGGAAAAATTTATGAAGATATTACAAATTTGTATTTTGATTTTATGTTTTCATTTGAGTTTATATGCCAAAATAATCACCACAAGCACTACCAATTCAAGTACAGGCGAGGGTATAGGAGCTAGCAGAGAAGAGGCAATAAATAATGCCATAATAGAAGCTATTGGTAAATTAAATGGTGTTAATATTGACTCAACCAAGCAGTCTTTTGTCGGGGTAAATTCAAATAATAAAAAGACTAATATAGAAGATAGCTATAAAGAGCAAATCATAAAAGCTACAAAAGGCAGAGTTGATGCATATGAAATTGATAGTGTGGTTCAAGAAAACGACAAATACATAGCAAATGTAACCATTTTTAAAACTACTACTCATAAAAAATATCAAATACCAGGTTATAAGCCAGATAGTAGAAGAAGTATTACGGTATTTAATACCTCTTCTAAACACCAAGAGCTTGGAAATATTTTACAGCAAAAAATTATCACAGATTTACTTCAAAGTAGGAAATTTAATGTTTTAGATAGAGATTCTAAAGGTTATTATGAAATGGAGAAAGCTTTGATAAATTCATCTAATACGCATAAAGATGAAATTTACAAACTTAAGAATGTTTTAGCTACTGATTATATTTTGTTATTTCATGTAGGTGGAGTAGATCTTAAAACCAAAGGAAATAAAAATAAAATAGATGTTGTGGTGGATTATCGCGTGCTTTTATTTGCCACCAGACAAATTAAATTTTCAAATACTTTAACCATGTCAGCCTTTGTTAAAGGTGATTCTTTAGTAGCTAGTGAAAAGCTAAGTGAAAAAATTGCAAAGAAAATTTCAGATGATATTTTAAATGCTATTTATCCTTTAAAAGTTGCACAAGTTAGTAATAATGAAGTAGTCTTCTCGCAAACTTTGAGTAATGATGAAATCTATGAGTGTTATTCTTTGGGTGAAGTGATAAAGGATGTTTATACTAAAGAAAATACAGCAAGAATAGAAACAAAAAGTGGAAAGGTTCAAATTATCCGCTCAACACCAAAACTATCATATGCTAAAATTCTTGAAGGAAGTGTTAAAAAAGATGATATTTGTAGACCTTTAGATGATAGCGGTGTTGGAATGGAAAAACAACATAGTGTAAATCCAAACGGTACAGTAAATTTAGGTTGGTAATTAACCTAAATTTAAAATTATTTTGAGTATAATCTTAAGTTTTAACCACTAAAGCTTTTTAAATTTATGTTTTATACATAATGCTTTATGGTGCTACCAAAATATTTTAAGAAAGGATAGCTGTATGTATGCTATTATAAAACACAGTGGAAAACAATACAGAGTAAGCCAAGGTGATGAGCTTAAACTAGATCGTTTTGAAGCTGAAGCAAAATCAAGCGTAGAAGTAAGTGAAGTTCTTGCTGTATGCGATAAAGAATTAAAGGTAGGTGCGCCGTTTGTTGCGGGTGCAAAAGTTGTTTTAGAAGTGATTGCTCATGGAAAAGACAAAAAAGTTGTGATTTATAAAAAAAGACGTAGAAAAGACTCAAAATTAAAACGTGGTTTTAGAAGACAATTTACTCGCGTTAGAGTAGTAGATATTAAAGCTTAAGGAGTAAAGAATGGCACACAAGAAAGGTCAAGGTTCAACTCAGAATAATCGTGATTCTATAGGTCGTCGTCTAGGTGTTAAAAAATTTGGTGGAGAATTTGTTCGCGCTGGTAACATCATCATTCGCCAAAGAGGAACAGCAACTCATGCAGGTAATAACGTAGGCATGGGAAAAGATCATACAATTTTTGCTTTAATTGATGGTTTTGTAAAATTTGAAAGAAAAGATAAAAATAGAAAAAAAGTTTCTGTTTATCCTGCATAATTTAAAGGCTACTTTGTAGCCTTTTTCTTCTTTTTAATCTTAATATATTAAAAAAAATATAATATCATTTTAAAAATTTATACTTTGGTGATTGTATGTTTATAGATAATGTGAAATTAGTTTTAAGTTCAGGCAATGGTGGTAAAGGTGCTGTGAGTTTTCGCCGTGAAAAACATGTTCCACTTGGTGGGCCTGATGGTGGTGATGGCGGAAATGGTGGTGATGTGTATTTTATATGTGATAATAATACTCATACCCTAGCGCACTTTAAAGGTAAAAAAGAACTTAAAGCACAAAATGGCCAGCCGGGTTTGGACCGTAACAAAAATGGCAAAAGAGGGGAAAGTTTAGAGTTGATTGTCCCTCAAGGCACCCAAGTAATTGATGCACAAAGTGGGGAAGTTTTACTTGATATGTTAGTAGAAGGTCAAAAAGAACTCTTTTTAAAAGGTGGTAAAGGTGGTCTTGGTAATACTCACTTTAAAAACTCTACCAATCAACGCCCAGATTATGCCCAACCAGGAGTGACAGGAAAAACCTTAAGTGTGCGCTTAGAGTTAAAACTCATAGCAGATGTTGGGCTTGTAGGCTTTCCAAATGTAGGAAAATCCACTCTTATAAGCGTAGTGTCTAATGCAAGACCTGAAATAGCTAATTATGAATTTACTACTTTAACTCCAAAACTTGGTATGGTTGAAGTAGATGATTATAATTCTTTTGTAATGGCAGACATTCCAGGTATTATAGAAGGTGCAAGCGATGGTAGGGGTTTGGGGCTTGAGTTTTTAAGACACATAGAAAGAACTTCTTTTTTACTTTTTGTACTTGATCCATTAAGAGATATGAGTTTAAAAGAACAATTTTGCATTTTAAGAAAAGAATTAGAAAAATTTTCAAGCAAGCTTTATGCAAGAAATTTTGGCTTAATGCTTTCAAAAAGTGATAGTGTAAATTTGGGTGAGGAATTTGCACAAAAAATGGAAGATGATTATAATGAGTTAAAAGCTTATTTACAAAGTCAAAATAATCCACAAAGTTTTTTTGTTAAAGTATCAAGCCTTGAAAAAACAGGTTTAAAAGAGCTTAAATTTATGCTTTTAGAAGAAGTTAAAAAAATTAGAAGTCAAAATAATCTTTGATGAGTGAAAAATTAACTATAGATTTTATCCAAGAATATATCAAGTCCAATTTTAAAGGTTTGGTATATAAATTTACCTATAAAGAACATAGCTTTTTTTATAATCCCGATAAGGTTTTAAAAAACGGAGTTTATTTTTGTACTATTAAAGAAAATGATGGCATAAATGATAAAGCTTCGAATTTAAATAGAGAAGGTGTGTTTCGTCTAAGTTGCTCTCTTTGTGATCAAGATTACCAAAATCTTTTTGGTCAAAAACCTAAAAAAGCTTTAAAGGGTGAGATTGTTAGTTTAAATTATGATTTTTCTATGCTTGATCTTATCATGCCTCATCCAATTTATGCTTATATGGGATATATTTGTATTAACAATCCTTCAAGAAAAAATTTTGAAATTTTTAAAGATTATCTTGAGCTTTCATATCAAAAAGCTATAAAAACTTATCAAAAAAAGGATAGTGGCACTATGAAAAATATTATTTTTATGGGAACTCCCTCTTATGCAACATGTATTTTAAAAGAGCTTGTCGATAAAGGATTTAATATCCAAGCTTTATTTACTCAACCTGATAAACCTGTGGGAAGAAAACAAATTTTAACTCCAAGTGATACTAAAAAATTTGTTTTGGAAAATAATTTAAATATAGAAATTTTCACTCCAAAAAGCTTAAAAGATGAAAACACAATTAATGGAATAAAAAGCCTAAAACCTGATTTTATAGTTGTTGCTGCTTATGGGAAGATTTTACCAAAAGAAATTTTAGATATTGCTCCCTGTATCAATTTACATGCTTCCTTACTTCCTAAATATCGTGGCGCTTCACCTATACAAAGCGCTATTTTAAATGGGGATAAAATAAGCGGGGTTTGCACTATGCTTATGGAAGAAGGGCTTGATAGTGGTGCTATTTTAGAAAACATAGAATGTGATATAGAAGGTAAAAATTCAGCTGAAGTTTTTATTATGCTTTCCAATTTAGCAGCTAAGCTTACTATTTCTACACTTTTGAATTTTGAAAAAATTGTCCCAAAAAAGCAAGATGAAAGTTTAGTTACACATTGTAAAAAAATCAAAAAAGAAGATGGCTTGATTGCTTTAGATAGTGCAAGTGAAATCTATCAAAAATTTCTAGCTTTTACACCTTGGCCTGGAATTTTTTTAGAAAATGGTATGAAATTTTTAGACATAGAATTAGTTGATAGTGAAAAGACTCAAAAATCAGGTGTGATTTTGCAAGTAGAAAAGGAAAGCTTTTTGCTTTCATGTACAAAAGGTATTTTAAGGATTAAAACTTTGCAAGAAAGTGGAAAAAAAGTTTTAGACGCTAAGGCTTATTTAAATGGAAAAAGGTTAAAACTTGGAGATAGTTTATTTTGATGAACTTGAATCAACTCAAGTTTATTTAAGTGAAAAAATTCGTAGCGGAGAAATTACTAACAATACAGCCATTTGTGCTTTTATCCAAAGTGCTGGTATAGGTAGTAGGGATAATACTTGGCAAAGCAAGCAAGGAAATTTACATGTATCTTTTTGCATAAAAACTCAAGAATTAGCACAAGATCTTCCTTTGGCTTCTGCTAGTATATATTTTGCATTTTTAATGAAAGAAGTATTGCAAAGAAAAAATTCAAAAGTATGGATTAAATGGCCTAATGATTTTTATATAGAAGATAAAAAAATAGGCGGATTGATGAGTTCTAAAATCAATGATTTTTTGGTTGTAGGAATGGGGATTAATCTTAAATATGCCCCATTTAATGCTGAAATTTTAGATATAGAAGTGGATATAGCAAAACTTTTAAATGAGTATTTTTCTTATGTAGATGAGAAAATTTTATGGAAGAATATTTTTAGCAAGTATATGCTAGAATTTGAAAAATCAAGAAATTTTTTTATACATAATGAAGGTAAGATTTTATCTTTAAAAGATGCTTTGTTGTATAAAGATGGTTCTATATTGTTAGATAATAAAAGGATATATAGTTTAAGATGAGTGAGATAATAACTATTGCAAATCAAAAAGGCGGGGTGGGTAAAACTACTACCGCTATTAATCTAGCGGCTTCTTTAGCAGTAGCTGAAAAAAAGGTTCTTTTGATAGATATTGACCCACAAGCTAATGCTACAACAGGACTTGGTTTTAATAGAAGTAATTATGAATATAATATTTACCATGTTTTTATAGGTAGGAAAAAACTTTCTGAAATCATTTTAAAAACTGAGCTTCCGCAATTATATTTAGCTCCATCAAATATTTCTTTGGTTGGAATTGAGCAAGAAGTAGTAAAAGAAAGCGGAGAATATAGAACAATTTTAAGGGAAAAAATCAAAGAAATTGCCAAAGATTATGATTTTATTATCATTGACTCACCTCCTGCGCTTGGAAGCATTACAGTGAATGCTTTTGCAGCAAGTGATAGTGTTATTATCCCTATACAATGTGAGTTTTATGCACTTGAGGGCGTTGCGATGGTTTTAAACACTATTAAGTTTGTGAAAAAAACTATCAATCCAAAACTAAAAATAAAAGGCTTTTTGCCAACTATGTATAGCTCACAAAATAATCTTTCAAAAGATACTGTGGAAGATTTAAAGCAAAATTTCAAACAAAAGCTATTTAGAACAGGTGATAATGAAGATGATTTCATCATCATACCAAGAAATGTAAAACTTGCTGAAAGTCCAAGCTATGGAAAGCCTATTATACTTTATGATATAAAATCTCCAGGTTCAGTGGCATATCAAAATTTAGCACATTCTATATTAGGATAAAAAATGGCAAAAAAAAGTGCATTAGGAAGAGGTTTAAGTAGTATTTTGGCTGATATTGATGAGGTTTATGAAAAAGAATTAGGCTCTAATGAAGGCAGAATAGAAGAAATTGATATAGATTTAATTAGTCCAAACCCTTATCAGCCAAGAAAAAATTTTGATACCCAAGCTCTAGAAGAACTTGCAGGTTCTATCAAAGAATATGGTTTGATTCAGCCTGTTGTGGTTTTTAAAAAAGATGAATTTGATTATATTTTAATAGCAGGTGAGAGAAGATTTAGAGCATGTAAGCTTTTAGAAAAAGAACAAATTAAAGCTGTAGTTTTAAATGTAGATGATATAAAATTACGTGAGCTTGCTTTAATAGAAAATATTCAAAGAGAAAATTTAAACCCTATAGAATTAGCACATTCTTATAAAGAGTTATTAGAAATTCATGATATCACTCAAGAAAAATTAGCCGATCTTATTCATAAATCAAGACCTCAAATTGCTAATACTTTAAGACTTTTAAATTTAAATGAGCAAACGCAAAATTTCATTATAGAAGGTAAAATTTCACAAGGTCATGCAAAAGTTTTAGTGGGACTTGAAAAAGAAGAAGAAAAAATGATAGTTGATACTATCATAGGGCAAAAACTTAATGTAAGAGATACCGAAAAGTTAATTAAAAATTTTAAAAACACAAACCAATTAGAAAAAAACGCAACTTCAAACAAACAATATCAATCTATAATAAATTTAAAAGAAAAAATTGAATCTTTAGGCTTAAAAGTAAATGCAAAAGATTTAAAAATTACTATAAATTTTGAAAATGAAGATGAGGTTAGGGAATTTCTAAAGATATTAAATTAAATATGTTTTTAGGTATGTTTTGCTATAATTTCGCGTTTTATTTAGATTTATTTAGGAGTATTAATGTTTAATGATGTACATTTTTCCATCATGATAGCCACCGGTGTCATTTTTTTGCTTATGATAGCGATTTTAAATTCTATGCTTTATAAACCTTTGATTAAATTTATGGATTCTAGAGATTTAACTATAAAAAATGATGAAGAAAAAATGAAAAAAAATTCTGATGATGTTTCAAATGTAGAAAGTGAATTAGAAAAAATTCATATCCAAACAAGAGATGAAATCAATCAAATCAAAGCAAAAGCAATAGAAGAAGCTAAAATAAAACAAGAAAAAGAATTATCAACAAGAAAAAGAGAATTAGAAGATCAAATGCTTGTTTTTCTTAAAAGTCTAAAAGAAAAAGAAAAAGAGTTAAAAGAAGAAATGCGTTTAAAAATGCCAGAATTTAAACAAAGCTTTAAAAATAGCTTGAGTAAAATTTAAGGAAGATAAATGTTGAAAAAAATTACATTATTATCAATACTTCCTTTTTATGCTTTTGCAGCAGGTAATGGAAGTGGTGAGTATGATATTATTCCAAGAGCGGTTAATTTTGTTTTATTTGCTGCTATTTTGTATTATTTCATAGCAACACCTTTGAAAAATTTCTACAATGGTAGAATTGCAAAGATTGCATCTAGAATGAATGAAATTCAAGAAAAACTTATTGCAAGTAAAAATCATAAATTAGAAATGATGAAAAAATTAGATTTAGCCAAACAAGAAGCTGTTAATGCAGTTGCTCTTGCAAAAAAAGAGGCAGAAATTATTACTGAAAAAATCGAGAATGAAACAAAAATGGAAATTAAAGCTCTAGAAAAAACTTACGAAGAGCACAAAGAATATGAAATAAGAAAAATGGAAAAAGAAGTTGTGCAAGCAGTTTTAGAAGAAATTTTTGAAGATCAAAATTTACAGCTGCAACAAAAAGAAATTTTAAATATCATGATGAAAAAGGTGTCTTGATGGAAAAAGTAATTGCTAAAACATATGCAAAGGCAATATTAGAAAGAAATGATTTTGAAAATTTTTATTCTAATTTGTTAGAGTTAAGCTCAGCTTTTGCATCTAGTAAATTTATAGATATTTTAAATTCATACGAAATAAAACAAGACAAAAAATTAGAGTTAATACTTTCATTATTGAATAATCCAAGTGATGCTTTTAAAAATTTTATAAATTTGATTGTGGATAATAAAAGAGAAATGCTAATTCCAGAAATCACTAAAGAATTAAGTGAACAAAAAGCATCAAAAGAAAATACATTTTTAGGACAGGTTTACTCAAAAGAAAAATTAAGCGAAGAAGAAATTAAAAATTTAGAGGAAAGACTTAGTCTTAAATTTAATGCAAAAATTAGATTAGATAGTAAAATAAGTGATAATGACAGTGTAAAAATTAGCTTAGATGGACTTGGATATGAAATTTCATTTTCAATGCAAAGCTTAAAAGCTAAGATGAATGAATATATATTAAAAGCAATTTAAGGAGATTTGATGAAATTTAAAGCAGATGAAATTAGTTCTATTATAAAAGAAAGAATTGAAAAATTTGACTTTAATCTTGAAATAGAAGAAACTGGTAAAATTATTTCAGTTGCCGATGGTGTTGCTAAGGTATATGGCCTTAAAAATGCTATGGCTGGAGAGATGGTTGAATTTGAAAATGGCGAAAAAGGAATGGTTCTTAACCTTGAAGAATCAAGTGTTGGTATTGTTATTTTAGGTAAAGGACTTGGACTTAAAGAAGGAAGTTCTGTAAAAAGATTAAAAAAACTTTTAAAAGTTCCAGTTGGAGATGCGTTAATAGGACGTGTTGTAAATGCTTTAGGAGAGCCAATTGATGCTAAAGGCGTAATTGAAGCGAGCGAATATCGTTTTGTAGAAGAAAAAGCAAAAGGTATTATGGCTAGAAAAAGCGTTCATGAACCATTACATACAGGTATTAAGGCGATTGATGCTTTAGTTCCAATCGGTAGAGGACAAAGAGAATTAATCATCGGTGATAGACAAACAGGTAAAACAACTGTAGCAATTGATACAATTATTAGTCAAAAAGGTAAGGATGTTATTTGTATTTATGTTGCAATTGGTCAAAAACAAAGTACTGTAGCTCAAGTAGTTAAAAAGCTTGAAGAATATGGTGCAATGGATTATACTATAGTGGTGAATGCGGGTGCATCAGATCCTGCTGCATTACAGTATCTTGCGCCATATGCTGGGGTAACTATGGGTGAATATTTTAGAGACAATTCAAGACATGCATTGATCGTTTATGATGATTTAAGTAAACATGCTGTTGCATATCGTGAAATGTCTTTGATTTTACGTCGTCCTCCAGGTCGTGAAGCTTATCCAGGTGATGTGTTCTATCTACATTCAAGATTGCTTGAAAGAGCAAGTAAATTAAGTGATGAGCTTGGCGCGGGAAGCTTGACTGCACTTCCTATTATTGAAACTCAAGCAGGTGATGTTTCAGCTTATATTCCAACCAATGTTATTTCAATTACAGATGGTCAAATTTTCTTAGAAACAGATTTATTTAATTCAGGTATTCGTCCTGCGATTAATGTTGGTTTATCTGTATCTCGTGTTGGTGGTGCTGCGCAAATTAAAGCAACAAAACAAGTTTCAGGTACATTAAGACTTGATTTAGCTCAGTATAGAGAATTGCAAGCTTTTGCACAATTTGCAAGTGATTTGGATGAAGCTAGTAGAAAACAACTTGAGCGTGGACAAAGAATGGTTGAAGTTTTAAAGCAACCTCCATATTCTCCACTTTCACCAGAAAATCAAGTTGTGATTATTTTTGCAGGCACTAAAGGTTATTTAGATGATGTTGCAGTTTCGAAAATTGGAGAATTTGAAGCAGCTTTATATCCATTTATTGAGGCTAAGTATCCAGAAATTTTTGAGCAAATTAGAACTAAAAAAGCTTTAGATAAAGATTTAGAAGAAAAACTAGCTAAAGCATTGAGTGAGTTTAAAGCAAACCATATATAAGGTTTTTAAATGTCTAATTTAAAAGAAATTAAAAGAAAAATAAAAAGTGTTCACAATACACAAAAGACAACCAATGCGATGAAGCTTGTCTCTACTGCTAAACTAAGAAAAGCAGAAGAGGCAGCTAAAAAATCAAAGGTTTTTGCTCAAAAAATCGATGAAGTTTTATCAGAAATTGCGTTCAAGATCAATCAATACGATGGGCTTGATGACAAACTTCCATTTTTTAGAAAAAAAGATAATATAGAAAAAATGGATATTATTTTTGTCACAGCCGATAAGGGTTTGTGTGGTGGATTTAATATTAAAACCATTAAAGCCGTAAATGAAATGCTTGAAGATTGCAAAACAAAAAAAATCAAGGTAAGATTAAGAGCTATTGGTAAAACAGGTATAGAATATTTTAATTTTCAAAATATAGAAATTTTGGAAAAATATTTAGATACAAGTTCAAGTCCAGATTATGATAAGGCTTGTGCTATTATCCAAAAAGCTGTTGATGATTTTGTAAATGGCGTGACAGATAAAATTGTAATCATTCACAATGGTTATAAAAATATGATTTCTCAAGAAATTCGTATTAATGAGTTGTTGCCAGTAGAAGCTATTGTTGGTAAAGAAGAACAAAAGTCTGAATCTTTAATGGACTTAGAACCAGAAGATGAAGAAATTTTAAACGATTTGTTAAAAACTTATTTTGAATATAACATGTATTTTTCTTTAGTTGATTCTTTGGCAGCTGAACATAGTGCTAGAATGCAAGCCATGGATAATGCAACCAATAATGCAAAAGCTAGAGTTAAGCAGCTTAATCTAGCTTATAATAAAGCAAGACAAGAATCTATTACCACCGAGTTGATAGAAATCATCAGCGGTGTTGAGTCAATGAAATAAATTTAGGAGTGATGATGCAAGGTTTTATTTCTCAAGTTTTAGGACCAGTGGTTGATGTTGAATTTAAAGACTATCTTCCACAAATTAATGAAGCTATTATTGTTAATTATGAATTAGAAGGAAAAGAATGCAAGCTAGTTCTTGAAGTAGCTGCACATTTAGGTGATAATAAAGTAAGAACCATCGCTATGGATATGACGGATGGTCTTGTTAGAGGTTTAACAGCTGTTGCAACTGGAAATCCAATTAGTGTTCCAGTAGGCGAAAAAGTTCTTGGAAGAATTTTTAATGTAACGGGTGATTTGATTGATGAGGGTGAAGAAATCAATTTTGATAAACACTGGTCAATTCATAGAGATCCGCCTCCATTTGAAGAGCAAAGTACAAAAAGTGAAATCTTTGAAACAGGTATAAAGGTTGTTGATTTGCTAGCTCCTTATGCTAAGGGTGGTAAAGTTGGTCTTTTTGGTGGTGCAGGTGTTGGTAAAACCGTTATTATTATGGAATTAATTCACAACGTTGCATTTAAACACAGCGGATATTCGGTTTTTGCAGGTGTTGGCGAAAGAACTCGTGAGGGTAATGACCTTTATAATGAAATGAAAGAAAGTAACGTATTGGATAAAGTTGCATTGTGCTATGGTCAAATGAATGAACCACCAGGAGCAAGAAATCGTATTGCGTTAACAGGTCTTACTATGGCTGAGTATTTTAGAGATGAAATGGGACTTGATGTTTTAATGTTTATTGATAATATTTTTAGATTTTCTCAATCAGGTTCAGAAATGTCAGCGCTTTTAGGAAGAATTCCTTCAGCTGTTGGTTATCAGCCAACCCTAGCTAGCGAAATGGGTAAGTTCCAAGAAAGAATTACTTCAACCAAAAAAGGATCTATTACTTCAGTTCAAGCAGTTTATGTACCAGCAGATGACTTAACAGACCCTGCACCAGCAACAGTTTTTGCACACTTGGATGCAACAACTGTTTTAAATAGATCAATTGCTGAAAAAGGTATTTATCCAGCTGTTGATCCACTTGATTCTACTTCAAGAATGCTTGATCCACAAATTATTGGTGAAGAGCACTATAAAGTAGCACGTGGAGTACAATCAGTATTACAAAAATATAAAGATTTGCAAGATATTATTGCTATTTTGGGTATGGATGAGTTAAGTGAAGAAGATAAATTGATTGTTGAAAGAGCAAGAAAAATTGAAAAATTCCTATCTCAACCATTCTTCGTTGCTGAAGTTTTCACAGGTAGCCCTGGAAAATATATCAGCTTAGAAGATACAATTGCAGGATTTAAAGGTATTTTAGAAGGTAAATATGATGATTTACCAGAAAATGCTTTTTATATGGTTGGTAATATAGATGAAGCTATAGCAAAAGCTGAAACACTTAAAGAAGTTAGCAGAAAAGACGTTTGTTTAGATAATTGTAAAGTGGATAAGGCTAAAAAAGGTTAATTTATGCAAGATTTAATATCTTTAGAAATCATTACACCCCTTGGTATGATTTATCAAGGGGATGCAAGATTGGTAGTTCTTCCTGGAAGCGAGGGTGAATTTGGTGTTTTAAAAGGACATGCATCTTTAATCTCTTCTTTAAAAGCAGGAATTATAGATATAGAAAAATCAGATTCAACTCATGAATTAGTTGCTATTGATTCAGGTCATGCAAAAGTTTCTGAAACTAAAGTGAGTGTTTTAGCAAAAGGCGCTGTATGGGTTGGAGGAAATAGTGATAGTGAAATAGCAAAAAGATTAGAAGAAGCAAAAGATTTAATTAAATCTATGAGCAGTGATAGTATTGCACTTGCTTCTACTTTTGCTAAAATGGATAATAATGTAAGGCAAAAATAGTGGATTTTCAAGCAATTTTTCATTTTTTTGAAAATACAAGCTTAATCACTTATATAGTATTAGCTTGGCTTTCGGTGTATTTTATACTTAGTTTTAGTATATTATTTTCAAGGTTGATGCTTATTAATAAATGGACTCAAAATGAAAGCCAGGCTTTAGAAGCTTTAATGAGAGGCGAAAAAGATTTAAGTCAAAGTGCATCAATTTTAAAAAAATGTGTTGAAGTTGATGAAACAAAGATGAATATTTATAAAAATTCTGTAGAAAAAAAAGCTACGGTAGGGTTAACTTGGCTTAGCATTATCGCTTCAACCTCTCCTTTTATAGGTCTTTTTGGTACGGTTATTTCTATACTTGAAACTTTTGGTGGCTTAGAGATGCAAAATTCTTTAAGCATTATAGCTCCTAAAATCAGTGAAGCTTTAGTGGCTACAGGTTGTGGAATTTTAGTAGCGATTCCTGCATACAGTTTTCATTTGATTATTAAACGTAAAGCCTATGAATTGATTAATATCTTAGATAGCGAGATCAAAGTATTGGTAAGCTCTACAAAGGTATAGTTAATGTTTTTAGAAGAAAAACCTGAACTCAATATTACACCTTTGGTAGATATTATGCTTGTGTTGCTTGCTATTTTAATGGTAACAGCACCAAGTATCACATATGAAGAAAAAGTTCAACTTCCTCAAGGTTCGCAAAAAACTTCAAGTGCGCCAAATATTAAAAGTTTGATTATAACAATTAATGCAAAAAAAGAAATTTTTATAGGAAAAGATAAATTTGATTTTATAAGTTTTGCGGATAATATGAATGCTTTAAAAGTTCAGTATAATACTCAAGAGACAGTTTTTATCAGAGCGGATAAGAATCTAAAATATGATGATGTAATGAGTGTTTTAAGAACAATGAAACATTTAGGTTTCCAAAAAGTTGCTTTGCAAACTGAGTAAAAAATGGAAGAAAATTCTACACATAATCTTAAAGCTTTTATTTATGCAACTTTAGTTTATTTTTTTGTTGTTTTTTTGGTATTTTTTAAGTTGGTTGAGTATAAACCAAAAGCCATTGAATATACTGATGATCCTAATAGTTTTATCAATATAGAACTTGGAGATAGCATAAATCAAAATCAAGTAAATATGATACAAGAATTACAAAAAGAAAATCTACAAAGTTTATTTGAAGAAAATCTTCTACAAAAATACACTACCAATAAAAGCGTTAACACCCAAAATATAGAACAACAAGCAAGTGTTTTTAATGAGTTGTTTGGTAAAATAGAAGACTATCAAGAAGAAAAAACGACTAAAGTGCAATCTTCTATGCCTTCAAAAAAACCTACTTTTGCCCAAAGAGAAAAAATCAATGATTTTTCTAAGCAACTCAATGAAAATTTAAAAATAAATCAAGAATTAGGTCAATCTGTCATGGAGCAAAAAGTAGGGGTTTATGATCAATTCTTAGGCGCTGTTAGAAAATATCTTGAAGATAGATGGAGGATTTATAATCCTAGTGGTAACTTAAGTATAGAAGTAGAATTTGTAATTGATAATAATGGTTATTTTTACCTGTTAAACACTACTAGTGCACATAGTGATAATTTTGATAAAAAAGCAGAAGAATTTTTACAAAATTTAGAAGGAAAATACATAACTTTACCTCCAAATGGTAAAATAAGAAAAATTAAAATGCAACTTAGTGATATAATTGAGTTTAAAACGGAGAAACAATGAAAAAAATACTAGTATTTTTATTTTTTTGTTCAGTATTATTTGGACAAGATGCAACAATATCTGTTGTTAATAAAGGTATGCAATTGCCAAAAATTTATATTAAAGATCAGTCTAAATTGAATGATTTAGATCTTAAAAAAAGTTTTTATAACATGCTTGTTAATGATATAAAAGTAAGTTCAAATTTTGAGATAACTCAAGATGAAAAACAAGGTGATTATATTTTTTCTTATATATTAAATAAAAACGGCAAACTTTTAGATATTGATGTTGAAATCTTAGCTGCAAATGAAACTAAAACAAGATTTTATGAACAAATTCTTTCCATCGAAGAGTATCCATTTTTAGCACATAGAAGTGTTGCTCAAATGAATAAAAAGTTAGGTTTTGCTCCGGTTGATTGGATGGATCATAAAATTTTAATAGCTAGAACACAAGGTAGTAAGCAAAGTGATATTTTATTAGCAGATTATACTTTAACTTACCAAAAAGTATTGATTTCAAAAGGTTTAAATTTGTTTCCTAAATGGGTAAATAAAGAACAAAATGCATTTTATTTTACTGCCTATGAAGATGAGATTCCAACTCTTTATAAATATAATATGAAAAATAAAAATATAACAAAAATTATTGCTAGCAAAGGTATGATGGTTGCTTCTGATGTGAGTGATGATGGTAAAAAAATTTTACTTACCATGGCTCCAAAAGATCAACCTGATGTATACTTGTATGATGTAGATTCAAAAAATCTGACACAAATTACAAACTATATGGGTATTGATGTAAATGGCAATTTTGTTGATGGTGATAAAAAAATTGTATTTGTGTCTGATCGCTTAGGCTATCCAAATATTTTTATGCAAAATTTAGATTCAAATTTAACAGAACAAGTTGTTTTTCATGGTAAAAATAATTCTTCGGTTTCTACTTATAAACACTACATGGTTTATTCTAGTAGAGAAGTAAATCAAAGCGGAGTTTTTAATCTTTATTTAATGTCAACCCAAAGCGATTACATAAGACAACTCACTGCAAATGGTAAAAATCTTTTTCCAAGATTTTCAAGTGATGGAGAAAGTGTTGTGTTTATTAAGTACTTAGGCTCTCAAAGTGCTTTAGGTGTTATTCGAATTAATGCAAATAAAGCTTTTCATTATGGCTTAAAAGTGGGTAAAATTCAATCAATTGATTGGTAAAATACTAAAATCATATTTTTTTTGTTATAATTAAATTATGATTTTTAAATAAACAAAAGGGGAAATCAATGAAAAAAATCATTTTTGCTTCAATTACTGCATTTGCTGTTATTGTAAGTGGTTGTGCTACTAAAAACACTAGCGTTAGTAGTTCAAGTAGTGTAGATGGCTCAAAAGGTAGCGGTGGATCTGATAGATTTGAAAATCTTGAATCTTTAAATTCTGTAGCAAATGTATATTTTGATTTTGATAAATTTAATGTTAGATCAGATATGCAAAAGGTTATTGCAAATAATGCTGAAATCTTTAATAAAGAAGCTGCTAATGCTGCAATAGTAGTTGAAGGAAACTGTGATGAGTGGGGGACTGATGAGTATAATCAAGCTTTAGGTTTAAAAAGAGCTAAAGCAGTAAAAGAATCTTTAGTAGCTCAAGGTGTTAGCGCAGATAGAATTAGCGTTAAAAGCTACGGAGAAACTAATCCTGTATGTACTGAAAGAACAAAAACTTGCGATGCTCAAAATCGCCGTGCAGAATTTAAATTATCAAAATAAGTTTTAAATAAATGAAATTAAAATTATTATCAGTAGCTCTTTTAGGAGCTACTTTTTTACACGCTGAAATTTCAGCTTTTGATGCAGGAAAAGTAGATACAAAAACACCTTATGGTTTAACTCAAAATGAAAAATTACAATATGAAAATCAAGAACGCCTAAGGGCATTGAATGAATATTATACAAATTTAACAAGTAAAATAAATACAGCAGTAGAGAATATAGAAGGATTGCAAAGTGTAACAGAGGGTTTGAATGCTCAATATTCAAAAGCTAACACAAAATTGCTTTCATTAGAAGAAACTTATCAAAATTTTGACGCAAACATAACTCAAGAAATTCAAAATTTAAGAGCTTATGTGGAGGAAAATAGGCAAATTCAAGAAAAAAATCATCAAGAAATTCAAAAAGTTTTAAGTGAAATTACAACTTTGATTAATAAAATCAATGATGATTATATTTCAAAAGAAGATATGAATAAAACCATAACCTTTTTTCAGTCTGAAATAGCTAGAGTGCAAAATCAAACAAAAATTACTTCGGTTGTTCCTGTTGTAAGTGATGATAATAAAACCGAAGAAATCATTCAAGATGTAAATGAAACTCAAGATGAAGTGATTGAAGTAAAAGATGATAGTTGGAAAAAATTACAATCTAGTGAAATTTTGAAAAAAGCGATAGAAGAAACTAATAAAAATCAATTTGAAGATGCAAAAGAAAAATTTGAACATCTAATAAGTATTCACTACAAACCTGCTAGATCTACTTTTTGGCTTGGAGAAATAAGATATAAACAGCAAGATTACGCAGGTGCTTTGGGATTTTATAAGAAAAGTTCTGCTATAAGCACTAAAGGCGATTATGTACCAAAATTGCTTTATCATACAGCTATTAGCTTAGATAAGGTTGGGGATCCAAAAAGTGCAAATAAATTTTATAAAGCTTTAAAGACGGCTTATCCTGATAGTCCTGAAGCAAAAGTTTCGCCAGATAGAAAATAACAAAGGAGATAAAATGGCTATAGAAAAAAATAGTGTAGTTTCAATGTTTTATGAATTAAAAGATGCAAATACTAATGAAGTTTTAGAATCAAATATTTATGCTGAACCTATTTCTTTTATTTTAGGTAAGGGTCAAATTTTAGAAGGATTAGAAGAAGAAATTCAAAAGCTTGATGCTCCTTGTAATGCTGATATTGTGATAAAAAAAGAAAATGCTTTGGGCGAATATGATGCAAATGCATTACAAACTTTACCAAAAGAGCAGTTTGCAGGGATTGATTTGCAAGTTGGTATGGAGCTTTTTGGCGAAGGTGAAGATGGTAACACGGTAAGAGTAATTGTTAGAGAAATCACCGAAAATGAAGTTACTATTGATTACAATCATGCTTATGCAGGAAAAGACCTGTTGTTTTCAATCAATATTGTAGATGTTAGAGCTGCAAGTGAAGATGAAATTTTAACAGGAATTATTGCAGGCAGTAGAAGCTGTGGATGTGGTGGTGGAGGACATCATCATGATCATCATCACGGACATGGCGGCGGTGGATGTTGTGGTGGCCACGGACATGGCGGCGGCGGTTGCTGCGGTGGTCATTAATGAATAGCGCATTTATTTTCCCAGGTCAAGGTTCTCAAAGTGTTGGCATGGGTTTGAGTTTTTATGATAATTCTAAAAAAGCGAAAGAATTATTAGATAATGCTAGTGATTTTTGTAAAATTGATTTTAAAAATTTGCTTTTTAAGGAAAATGAAAATTTAAATAAAAGCGAATTTACACAAATGGCCATAGTATTAAACTCACTAATGGCTTATGAAGCTTTGAAAGAGCAAGTTGATATAGAAGCTAAGTACAGCCTAGGTCATTCGCTAGGAGAATTCAGTGCTTTAGCAACCCAAGATGCATTTAGCTTTTTAGATGTTATAGCACTTGTTAATAAACGCGGTAAGTTTATGCAAGAAGATTGCTCTAAAATAGAAGCTGGTATGATGGTGATTTTAGGGCTTGAAGATAAAGTGGTAGAAGAACTTTGTCAAAAAGCATTGAGTGAGAAAAAAAACATTTTTGCGGCTAATTATAATTGTGATGGACAAATTGTAGTAGCAGGTTTAAAGGCTGATTTAGCTTCTTATGAGAGTGAGTTTAAAAATGCAGGAGCTAAAAGAGCTATGCTTTTGAACATGAGCGTTGCAAGTCATTGTCCATTATTAAAAAATGCATCTTTAAAACTTACAAAAGAATTAGAACCTATTTTAAAAGAGAGCTTTAAAAGCGTAGTGTCAAATGTTAATGCAAAAGTGTATAATGATAAAAATCAAGCCCTAATGCTTTTAAGCGAGCAACTCATCAAGCCTGTTCTTTATAAACAAAGTATTAAAGCAATAGATGAAGAAGTAGATTTTTATATAGAATTTGGTGCAAATGTGTTAAAGGGATTAAATAAAAAAATCACTCAAAAAGAAACTTATACTTTGAGTAAAATAGAAGACATTGATGAAATTTTAAAGGTAATTAAATGAAAATAGCTATTTTAGGAGCTATGCCTGAAGAGGTCACTCCTTTACTAGAAACATTAAAAGAGTATCAAACAATAGAATATGCAAATAATACTTATTATCTTGCAAAATATAAAAATCATGAATTAATTATTGCTTATTCTAAGATAGGGAAAGTCAATTCTGCCCTTAGTGCGACTATTATGATAGAAAAATTTAAAGCCGAGCTTTTACTCTTTACGGGTGTGGCTGGTGCTTTTAATCCTAGTTTAGAAATAGGGGATTTAATCTATGCTACAAAATTAGCTCAATATGATTTAGATATCACAGCTTTTGGGCATCCGCTTGGCTATGTTCCTGGTAATGAAATTTTTATAAAAACAGATGATAAGCTAAATAATCTTGCCATAGAAGTTGCTAAAGAACTTGGTATTAAATTACAATCAGGTGTTATCGCTACGGGTGATGAGTTTATTTGTGATGAGAATAAAAAAGCAAAAATTAGAGAAATTTTTAATGCAGATGCTTGTGAAATGGAAGGAGCTAGTGTGGCTTTGGTGTGTGATGCTTTAAAAATTCCATGTTTGATTTTAAGATCTATGAGTGATAAAGCAGGTGAGAAAGCTGAATTTGACTTTGATGAGTTTGTAGAAAAATCAGCCAAAATTTCAGCTAATTTTGTTTTAAAAATTTGTGAGAAATTATGATAAATCTTAGTAAAAAACTAATCAGAGAAGTAGCTAAAGCTAATGCTAAATTTTCTTTAATAGGAGACAATGATAAAGTTTTATTAGGGCTTAGCGGTGGAAAAGATTCGCTTGCCTTAGCACATCTTTTAAAGCGTATGCAAGCACATGCGCCTTTTAAATTTGAACTTAAAGCAGTAACTTTAAGCTATGGCATGGGTGAAGATTATACTAAACTTCATAATCACTGCAAAGAACATGATATTGATCATGAAGTGATTGATTCTAATATTTATGAAATTTCAGGTGATACGATTAGAAAAAATTCAAGTTTTTGTAGCTATTTTTCAAGAATGAGGCGTGGTGCTTTATATACTTATGCTTTGGAAAATGGTTTTAATAAATTAGCTATAGCTCACCATTTAGATGATGCGGTAGAGAGTTTTTTTATGAATTTTATTTATAATGGCTCTCTTAGGAGTCTAGCTCCCAAGTATAAAAGCAAAAGAGGTGTAGAGGTTATTCGTCCTTTGATTTTTGTAAGAGAAAGACAATTAAGAGAAAATGCTATTAATAATGAATTAGAAGTAATTGGTAATGAATTTTGTCCTGGCATGAAATTAAGTGAAAAAAATGTAAAATTTCCTCATGCAAGAGAAGAAGCTAAGCAGCTTTTAGCAAATTTAGAAAAAGAAAATCCAAAATTATTTACAAGTTTAAAAACTGCATTTGAAAATATCCACACGGATAGCTTTTTTATGGTCAAGGATAATGGCTAATCTTTTAGTTGTTGTTGATTATCAAAATGATTTTATCGATGGTAGCTTGGGTTTTGAAGAAGCTACCAAGATAAAAGATAATATTCTTGTTCTTTTAAAAAATCATCAAGGTGATATTGTTTTTACTTTTGATACGCATGATGAAAATTATTTAAAAACTCAAGAAGGAAAAAATTTACCTACTTATCATTGCATTAGAGATACTTTAGGTTGGCAAATGCCAGGTGATTTTGATGTGTATTTAAAAAATGCAAAAAAAATATTTTATAAGAATGCTTTTGGTAGCTTAGAATTAGCCAATTTTTTAAAACAAAATTATTATGAAAGTATAGAATTTTGTGGTCTTGTTTCACATATTTGTGTATTTAGTAATATTATTTTAGCTCAAAGCGCTAGCATTAACTCAAAAATTATATTACATAAAAATGCAACAGCGAGTTTTAGTAAGTCTTTGGAAAATAGTGCATATGAAATTTTGCAAGCTTATGGCATAGAACTTTTATAAAATGCAAGGGTATATTTTACACACTCAGAGTGTAAAAGATGAGGATTTAATCGTTTATCTTTTAAGTACTAAAAAAGTTATTAAAAGTTATAGATTTTATGGCATGCGTCATTCTAATATACTAAGTGGGTATAAGATTGATTTTGAGCTTGAAGAAAGTTCGAGATTTTTACCACGTTTAAAAGATGTTTTACATATTGGTTTTTCTTGGATTTTAGATAGAGAGAGAATGTTTTTTTGGCAGGAATTTATTAGACTTTTTTATTGGCATTTAAAAGATGTTGAGGAAATTGATAGTTTTTATTTTGAGCTTTTAGAAGATTGTGCTAAGCGTTTTGAAAAGCAAGATTGCAAACGTGTTATAGTGGATGCTTATTTAAAAATTTTAGATTTTGAAGGGCGTTTGCATAAAAGTTTTGTATGTTTTTATTGTGATGAGTATATTCAAAAAAATGTTGTACTAGTAAGAGCTTTTTTGCCCGCTCATAAAAAATGTGCTTTTGGTTATGAGTTTAATGCTAAAGATCTTGTAAAATTATATAGGAGTTTTAATTCATCGCATTTTAGCGATGAATATATTGATAATTTATATAAAATTATCAAAGAGGGTTTTTAAGGGTAATATCATACATCATAATGACTTCTTGTCTTAATCTTGCAATGATATTTGCACTATCTTTGTGTATATTTTTTGTGATAGTATCTTGACTATTTTTAATATTTTCAAGCAAATTTTCAAGTTCTTTTTGAGAATTTTGTAAACAAGTTTTTATACATTTTGGTTGGGTTTGTTGTAAAACTTGCTCGAAATTTAAACTTTGATTGTTAAGCTTTGAAGCATGTGCTGCTAAATTATTCGCACTTGTTCTAATGCCACCTAATGCTTTGTAAATCCCTTTTGAATTGATATGAGCTGCCATGAACCTTCCTTGTTTTATGGTATCTCTTCATTCATATTGCTTGATAATTTACAAGCAAAAATCATTCCTTATTGAAAAATTCTTGAATATATTTTCGCATAATTTCTGCATCATTAATGCGATTAACACAATCTCTAAAATTAGAAGCATCATCATAGCCCTTAGAATACTCATGTAAGTGTTTTCTAAAGATGCTTATACCTTGTTCTTTATAATGCTTTAACATTTCTTCAAAATGTGCAAAAATGATTTTATTTTTCATAGCCTTTTCGATTTTTTTACCAGTTTTTATTTCATAAAATATCCAAGGTTTTCCTACACTTGCACGCCCTATCATCAAAGCATCACAATTTGTTATTTTAAATACTTCTTTGGCATTATCTTCGCTAATATCACCATTTGCAACTAAAGGAATTTTGATATTTTCTTTGGCTAAAGCTATGGCTTCATAATCAGCATTTCCACTATACATTTGTTTTCTAGTGCGACCATGCATACTGATAAAATCTACTCCAGCATTTTCACACGCTTTAGCGATGGCGATGGGATCTTTTTTATCAAATCCTAATCTTACTTTGACACTAGTTAGTTTTTTGTTGCTTGTTTTTTTGATAAGTTCTAAAATTCTTTGTAATTTATCAAGATCTTGTAAAAGAGCACTACCTGCGCATTGTTTTATAACCTTATTTACAGGACAACCACAATTAAAATCAATCCCATCTATAAAATCAAAACGATTTAAAATTTCTACCGCTTTGCAAATTACGCTTTCATCTGAGCCTGCAATTTGAACTATGTAAGGATTTTCAAGTTCAGCTTTTTCTAGCATTTTAAGAGTTTTTGAGCTTTCATATACTAAGGCATTAGAACTTATCATTTCACTAATAGTTACATCAGCCCCAAATTGTTTAACTAAATTTCTCAAAGGCAAGTCTGAAAAACCTGCCATAGGGGCTAAAAATAAAGGCTTTTTATTAAAATCTATCATTGTATTAATTTTTCAAGTTCTATTTTTTTATTATGTTCTCTTAAAAAGAGCAAGAGTCTAAAGTCTTTATGCTCATTTTGATCATTTCCTAATTCATTAAGCAATTCATCATACATACCAAATTCTGCCAAAGTATAAAGATAAGCTCTTAAAGCTTGAGAATAATTATCTTTTAACTTTTTAAATAAAGCAATTAATACTTGAGGTTCTATTTTTTTACAAAGTATTTTAGCACAGCGTAAATATGACTTATCATCTAAAGTATTCATACTAAGTAAAACTTCGATTTCAGCGTGATTTAATTCTAAGTTTTCTTTTTCAAATCTATCCAAAAGCAATAAAATATCATCTTGGTTTTTTTGAACTTTTAGTGTTTTAATCTGACTATAAGGCGCATTTTCTAATACCATTTTATAAGCAAAAATTTCTAGCTCACTAGCTAAGGTATCTTTGTTTTTGATAAAAGAAAAAGCATAATTGCTATCATTTTGAAAGCGATTTTTTTCATTTAAAATGAAAATTTCATTATTTGAATCTAATTTATATTTTTTTAATTCCACAAATTCTTTTTTATCTAAGTGTTCAAAAATATCAATAATTTCATCTATTTTGGGATTTTGAATTTTTTCTTTAAAACAAAGAGCTTGTGTATCTTTTGCAATGTTTTGAAATTCTTGAGTTTTGAATTTAACCCTGCTTATTTTTTTTAAAAAAATATCAATAATAAAATTTTCATAATTTTTACTATCTTTAATTAGATTTTTATATTGTAAATGTTTTAAAAAGCCATAAAAACTCATATGTGCTAAAGCTAGTATCATCAAAAGTAAAGCAGGTAAAACAACCCATAAGCTAATAGGCAAATTTAATTCAAAAGTGGAAATTGTAAAAGTATAATTTCCTAAATTTAGATTATAAACTAAGGCTGCGATGATTAGAAGATAAACTAAACTTGCAAAGAAAAATAATCTAATTTTCATAGCTCTTTCCTTTTTTCTAAATTTTCACGACAATTTATGCAATATTTTGCGTGAGGTTTAACCTTAAGTCTTTCAGGATGAATATCATCTTCACAATATTCACAAATACCATAAGTATTGTTATCTATTTTGCTTAATGAATGTTTAATTTCTTCTAGCTCAGCTTTTAAATTTTCATTGATTTTAAAGTCGATATGAGAACTATTGTCAATTTGCTGTAAATCAACTTCATCTCTAGGTTCACTATCTTGTAGATTATGGATGTTGTCTATATTACCTTGAAGTTCTTGTAAAATTTCTTTTTGTCTTTGAAGTAATATATTTTTAAATTCTTCAAGATTTAATTCTTGCATAAACGCTCCTATTTGTGATATGGGTGATTTGTATTAATGCAAAATGCACGATAAATTTGCTCTAAAAGCATAGTTTTAGCAAATTTATGCACCAAGGTCATTTTGCTAAGAGCTATACTTGTATGCATTTGTGCAATAAATTCTTGCTCAAATCCATAAGCACCGCCTATAAAAAATGTAATTTCATTTTTATCTTGCAATAATTTTGCAAATTCTACACTTGTAAATTCTTTACCCTTTTCGTCTAATGCTATGCAAAAACCTTTTTTGTAAGGACTTAGTGCATTTGTATAAGATTTTTTTGCTTCTATGGCGTTAGTATTTTGTGCTTGATTAATTTTGTTATTAAAAACACATATATCATTAAAACTACAAAATTTCTTAATAAGCTTAGTATAATGCTCATCTATCTTGCTAAATTCATCATTATTATTTTTTTGAATGCTTAAAAGATTAATTTGCATTTTTAGTTTTTAGAAAAAAATCTTAAAAAGTCTGCTATAAATTTTTTATGTTCACTTCTTACTACAATCGCATCAATCAACCCATGTTCAAGTAAAAATTCAGCCTTTTGAAAGCCTTCTGGTAAATCAGCCCCTATGGTTTGTTTGATTACCCTAGCTCCTGCAAAGCCTACTAGGGCACCAGGTTCAGCCATGATGATATCTCCAAGCCAAGCAAAAGATGCGCTTACACCACCCATAGTTGGATCAGTTAAGACTGAAATATAAGGAAGTTTTTCTTCTGCTAATAGTTTTAACGCTGCACTTGTTTTGCTCATTTGCATTAAAGAATAAGTGCTTTCTTGCATTCTAGCTCCACCACTTGCACTCACTATAACAACAGGAGTTTTTTTCTCAATAGCTCTTTCAATAGCTCTAAGAATTTTTTCACCTTCTACTGAGCCTAAGCTTCCACCCATGAAAGAAAAATCAAAAACAACTAATTGAGTTTTTATCCCATCTATGGTGCATTCTCCGCTTATTATGGCGCTTTTTCTACCTGTTTTTTCTTCATTTTCTGCTAATCTTTTTTTATACGATTTGCTATCTACAAATTTAAGCGGATCGATTGCATGTAAGTCTTTATCCATTTCCACAAAAGAGCCTTCATCGCTGAGTAATTCAATGCGTTTTAGAGGGTTTAATCTCATATGAAAATTACATTTAGGACAAACATTATAACAAGTTTCTATTTCTTTATAATACATTAACGCATGACAAGAATTACATTTTACCCAGTGATTTGGAGCTTCGCTTGGAGCGGCTTGCTTGCGTCTTATACTAGAAAAAATATCTAAAAAATTCATTATCTCTACCTAAAATAAAATTTCAAAATTATAGCAAGATTTTATTGCTTTTAAAATCTTGCACCCAACATAAACTCAAATTTGCTCAAATCGTCTTTTGAGCTAGTATTAAATGGTTTAGCAAAAACTAAATTTAAAGCACCTAGTGGGGTTAACCACTCAAAGCCAACGCCTGTGCTCCATCTTTGAATTTGACTTAAAGAACTCTCTCCTATAGCGCCATAATCAAAAAATACACTACCTCTAAGTTTGATTCTATCAAAGATTGGAAAGCTAAGTTCTACAGAATTTGCAAAAGCCACTGTACCACCTGTTTCATCACCCCATTCATTTTTAGGACTCACACTTCTTCTATCAAAACCTCTAATAGTTCCTATACCACCAAGATATAATTTTTCATTGATAGGTAAATAACCTTGATCCCATACCTTATAAAAACTTGCTTTATAACGATAAATCAAATCCCAACCTATAAACTCTTCCAAGCCTTGATAATAATTAAATTTAGTAGTAGAGCTTATAAATTCTTGATCCCCACCTAAGCCTGCATATTCAAGCGAAGTTGAGGCGATAAAACCTGATCTTGGCAAATAATAATCATCTGTATTGTTAAACACTATCGAAGGAGTGATGGAACTTTTATAAGTTTTTCCAAGTTTATATCCTTGAGCGATTAAGCGATCACTTAAATGATAAATATCACTTTGTTCAAGATTATAAGTTAAATCTATGCTTGTATATCTTCCTAAAGTTTTACCAACGCTTATGTCAAAACCATAGTTTCTCTCATCATAGCTATCCCATTCTAAACGATCTGAATATAATGATCCTCCAAGAGAATAATCACTATCATTTACTCTAGGATTTCTTAAAGATACTCTACCAGAAAGTGTATCATCACCTTTGTCTATACTCACACTTCCTTTCATACCAGAGCCTAAGATATTTGCATCAGATAATGAAGCGCTAAGTAAAATTCCATCACTAGTTCCATAGCCAATACCACCTGAAATGGCTCCAGTTGAAGCTTCCTTGACTTCTACTATCAAATCAATATGCGTATCATCTACTCTTTGTTCTTTAATATCTACATTTTCAAAATACGCAGTTCTTCTTAAGGCATTTCTTGAGTCTATTGAATCAGTTCTATTGTAAAGATTACCTTCTGTTAGGTAAAGCTCTCTACGAATAACTCTATCAACTGTTTTGGTATTGCCTGAAATTTCAACATTTCTAACATATACTTTTTCATTAGGTATGACTTTAAAAATAATCATAGCTTCATGATTTTCTTTATCTTTTTGTATATCAGGTATAACTTGTACAAAAGCATAGCCCAAATCAGCTGTTTTAGTTTCTATAGTCTTTATATCTTCTCTTAGTTTTTCTATATTAACTATTTTTCCAACACTTAATTTTAAATCATTTGCCAAAGCTTCATTTTCTTCATCACTAAAAATTGGATTAAAAATTTTAATCCCTTTGACTTTATAAACCTCACCCTCGTTGATAAAATAAGTTAAATCAGCTTGATAAGTATCTGTGTAAGTATTTAAAAAAGCAGGAGATACGCTCACATCAAGATAACCTTCTTTTAAATATACATCTGAAATTCTTGAGCTATCATTTGCTAAATCAAAGATTTTAAGCTTACCATCATTAAAGCCCCACATCCAGCCTAGGGCTTCTCTTTGTTTATTTGCTACCGCAGGTTCAATATCTGAATAGCTTAAATTTTTTGCACCACTTAAATGCACTTTTTCTATGATGATATTTTCCCCACGATTTACAACAAAAGTAAGTTTTAATGAGCTTGAATTACTTAATTTTTCATCTTTGATTTCTACAACAGTATCATAAAAACCTTTGGCTTGATAAAAAAGTTTGATTTTTTCGGCTGCATCTTTGGCTGAATTTTCATCATATAAAATTCCAGGTTTTAAGCCAACAAGGCTTTCTATTTGTTTTCTATCATTACTTGCTATACCTTGAATATCTATTTTTCCAATGGAAGGTTTTTCTACTACTTTAAAAATCAGCACCCCATTTTTTTCTTCTACTACTATGTCTTTAAAATAATTTCTATCAAAAAGATTTTTAATCGCTGTATCTATACTAGCAGGATCAATTTTTTGTCCTATTTTTAATTTAGAAATCGCAATAGCGCTTTCTTTAGAAAGTTGCGATAAGCCTTCAAATTTTATATCTTTAATCGTAGCTGCACATAAAGAACTTGAGAGTGCAAAGAAAACAAACCATTTTTTCATCAAATCTACCTAAATTTTTATATACAAAATCGTTATAATACCAAAATATTTTTAACTAATGCTTTTTAAGGAAAAATTATGAAAGTAGGTATAATCGGACTTGGCTTAATAGGTGGATCTTTGGGTCTTAGCTTAAGAGAGAATAAATTAATAGATTTAGTTTGTGGATATGATATAAACAAAGAATTTGAGCAAATCGCACTAGAGCGAAAATTAATAGATAAAATTGTTTCTTTTGAAGAATTAAAAAAATGTGATGTGATTTTTTTAGCTATTCCTGTAAGAGCTATTGTAAAAATCTTAAAAGAATTTCAAGGCATTTCTAAAGATTGTACTATCATCGAGCTTGGAAGCACAAAAGAAGAAATTATTAAAAATTTACCTTCTTATTTGAAAAGTCAATTTATCGCAGCTCATCCTATGGCAGGAACTGAAAATAGTGGTCCAAATGCAGCTATAAAAGATTTATATAAAAGTGCAGTTTGTGTTTTGTGTGATGTGCAAAATGCTGATCATATCCATCAAAAAAGGGCTATAGAAATTTTTTCAGATTTAGGAATGAAGCTTGTATTTATGGATAGTATTGCGCATGATCATCATGCTTCTATCATTTCACACTTACCGCATGTGATTAGTTTTTCTTTGGCAAATTTTGTGATGAAAGAAGAAAATAAAAAAAATATAGCTCACCTAGGAGGCCCTTCTTTTAAAGATATGTGCAGGATTGCTAAGTCAAACCCTCAAATGTGGAGTGGTATTTTTGAACAAAACAAACAAAATTTATTAAATTCTATTGATTTATTTCAAAAAGAATTACAAGAATGTAAAAAAATGATAGAAAAATGTGATATAAATGAGCTTGAGACTTGGATTAAAAGTGCAAATAAATTAAGAGAAATTCTATAAAATTTTTTATAATTTACTCTTAATTTGCTAAAGAATAATATATTTTTAAAAAAATAGATTGAAAGTGAAAATATGGTTTTTGCGCGTAAAAGATCAAATAAAAAATGGATTTTTGTAGTTTTTTTAATACTTTTAGCCTTTGTGGTGTTTGTTTTAAATACAAAGTTGTTTGAAAAAAATCCTCCGTTAATTCAAACAAAATCAGATGTAATTTATAGTAATCTAACAGATCCTATATCTATAGAAATAAGCGATGAAAGTGCTTTAAAAGATGTTAAAGTCACACTATTTAAGGCAAATGAGTTAAATGGTGAAATACTTGTTAATGAACATGTTAAAGGCAATAAAAAAAGCATTCATTTTGACTTAAAATTACCAAAACCAGCTTATAAAGAAAAAGTCGATTCTTATAAACTTGTAATAGAAGCAATTGATAGTAGTTTTTGGAATTTCTTTTTAGGAAATCAAGCGCTTAAAGAAGTGAGAGTTATCATTGATACCAAAAAACCACTTGTAGAAATTTTAGACAATTCTTACCAAATCGAACAAGGTGGAGTAGGTAGTGTGGTATTTAAAGCAAGTGATGAGAATTTACAAGAAGTTTATATCACAACCGATAAAGATAAAATTTTTAAAGCAACTCCTTATGTGAAAGAAGGATATTATGCTGCTTTGATTCCTTGGGAGGCGACTGATGAGCACTTTAGAGCTTATGTAGTGGCAGTAGATAAAGCAGGTAATGTAAACAAACAAAGAATTAGATATTATTTTACTAATAAAAAATACCGTGTATCAAATATAAAAGTAAGTGATAGATTTTTAGATGGCAAGATTGAATTTTTAGCACAAAAATATGCTCCAAAAGATAGAGAATTAAGTAGGCTTGAAAAATTTAAATTTGTGAATGAAGATTTAAGAGCTTCTAATGAAGTTATCATTCATGATATTACAAGCAAAGTTCCTGATACTATGATTAATAATTTTAAAGTTAATCTTTTCAAGCCTTTAAAAAATGGCCAAAAAGTAGCTGATTATGCTGATCATAGATTTTATTCTTATAATAATCAAGCTTTTAGTAGCTCTTATCATATGGGGCTTGATTTAGCAAGCATAAAAGAAGCACCTATTATTAGTAATAACGATGGTGAAGTGGTATTTGTACAAGAAAATGGAATTTATGGATTAAATATTATCATCTATCATGGCTTTGGTATTTATACTCTTTATGGACACTGCACTAATGTGGATGTAAATGTAGGAGATAGAGTTAGAGCAGGTGATGTTATAGGTACTACAGGCACTACAGGTTTAGCACTTGGAGATCATGTGCATTTTGGTGTTTTAGTACAAGGAGTTGAAGTGCGTCCTGAGCAATGGCAAGATGCAAAATGGATAAAAGAAAATATCTATAATGTATTAGAGTCAAGCAAAAAAAGAATTTTGAGTGAATAAAAATGAATCAAACAACAATAGCAAAAGAAGTTAAAGGTGTTGGCATAGGTTTACACAAGGGTGAGCCTATTAGTATAAAATTAGAGCCATTAGAAGCTGGCAGTGGTATAGTGTTTTATAGAAGTGATTTGGGAATTTCTTATGAAGCAAAGCCTGAAAATGTCATCGATACGCAAATGGCTACTGTAATAGGTGATCATAGAGGTTATGTTTCTACTATAGAGCATTTAATGAGTGCAATTAATGCTTATGGTATTGACAATGTACGTATAGTTTTAGATGCTAATGAAGCTCCTGTAATGGATGGTAGTAGCATAGGCTTTTGTATGATGCTTGAAGAAGCAGGCATAAAAGAGCTTGACGTGGCTAAAAAAATTTTAGTGATTAAAAAAATTGTAGAAGTAAAAGAAGGTAATAAATTTGTGCGTTTAAGTCCTACGGATATGCCTATTATAAACTATACAATCGAATTTGATAATCCTATTATAGGTAAGCAAAATTATTGTTTTGAATTTAGCAAACAAAACTACATAGAGCAAATAGCAAGAGCAAGAACCTTTGGCTTTTTAAAGGATGTTCAAGCTTTAAGAGCTATGAATTTAGGTCTTGGTGGAAGCTTAGAAAATGCTGTTGTAATTGATGATAATCGTATTTTAAACCCTGAAGGTTTGCGTTTTAAAGATGAATTTGTGCGTCATAAAATTTTAGATGCCATAGGTGATTTAACCTTGCTTGGATGTAGAGTTTTTGGAGACTATACTTCTTATGCAGGTTCGCACAAACTTAATCATCTTCTAACCAAAGAACTTTTAAAAGATCCTAGTGCTTATGAAGTGGTAAGTTTAGAAAAAAGTGCATATAAAGTTTATGAAAAGGTTTTTGCATAAAAAAGGTTACTTTACTTTTAAATGCCATAGCAAAACCTTTAATGCTTGGTATTTATGAAAATGATGTATTGATAAAAACCATTGAGAATGATTTAAAAGTTAGTGAAGTTTTGCCAAAAATACTGCAAGATTTACTTTCACAATATGAGTTTGAAAAGCTTATTTATGTACATGGACCAGGCTCTTACATGGGTATAAAAATTTCTTATGTTTCTTTTAAAACCCTAGCTATAGTTAAAAATATACCTTTAAAAGCTATTAGTGCTTTTGAGCTAAATAATAACGCTCCTATAGCTGCAAATAAACATTTATGTTTTGTAAAAAAAGATGATGATGAGATTGTTTTAGAAAAGACACAAGCGGGAAGTTTTTTTATGCCTCAAAGTTTAAAAGGTTTAAATTTCAGTAAAGAAAATACACCTTTTTATGTTTTAGATGCGATTAATTAAGGTAAAAAATGAAGATTTTAGTTCCTGCTACAAGTGCAAATTTAGGTCCTGGTTTTGATTGTTTGGGTTTGAGTTTAAAATATTTTAATCAAACCATAGTTGAAAAATCTAAATTTTTTAGCATTAGCATACACGGAGAAGGTGAAAATAATATCTATCTTAAAAAAAACAATAGTTTTGTCAATATTTTTTATGAAATTTATCAAAGACTTAGTGGTAAAAAAGATAATTTCCGCTTTGTTTTCCAAAATAATATCCCTTTAGCTAGAGGCATGGGAAGTTCTTCTGCTGTGATAGTTGGGGCTATTGCTTGTGCTTATGAATTAAGTGGGTTTAAGGCGGATAAAAATACCATTTTAAATGAAGCTTTAAAATATGAAAACCATCCAGATAACATAGCTCCAGCAGCACTTGGGGGTTTTGTGTGTGCATTAACTCATAATGAAAAAGTTCTAGCTATAAAAAAAGAAGTGGATAAAGACCTACAAGCTGTTATAACCATACCAAATGTAGCGATGAATACTCAAAAATCAAGAGCGGTTTTAGCTAAAAAAATCAACCTAGAAGATAGCATTTTTAATCTTTGCCATGCTTCATTTTTAACTGCTTGCTTTTTAGAGAAAAAATATGATTTATTAAAATATGCAAGTTTGGATAAACTTCATCAAAATCAAAGAATGAAACTTTTGCCAGAACTTTTTGAAGTGCAAAAACTAGCTTTAGATAATAATGCTCTCATGAGTGCGCTTTCAGGATCAGGTTCGAGTTTTTTTACTCTAGCTTATAAAGATGATGCTAAACAAATCAAAGAAAAAATCAAAAATAAATTTGCTAAATTTAGAGTTGAGCTTTTAGAATTTGATGATGAGGGCTTTAAAATTTGCTAAAAATTCCAAAAAAAAGATATAATTTTGAAAAATCATATACCCATTAGAATGTGCATTGTTTGCAAAGGTCGTTATGAAAAGCAAGGTTTGCAACAATTTCAAATAAAAAATTCTCAAATTATCACTAAAGTGGAATTTGGTAGGAGTTTGTATATTTGTAATTCATGTTTTGATAAAGATGAAAAAACATTGCAAAGGGCTTTTATGAGAGCTTGCAAAGGCAATTTTCATGGTAATATAAATCAGCAGGATTTAAAGGAGATATTTTTTAATGGCAGATGTAAAGATTAGCGAGATCGCTCAAGAGTTAGGATATACAAGTAAAGAAATTATAGAAAAAGCCAATGAAATGGGCTTAGAAGATATCAAATCCCCTAACAAAAAAGTATCTTCTGAAATTGCAGAGGCGATTTATCAATACGTTCAATCTGGTGAAATACTGGATGTGGTAAAAAAAGTAGCCAAACCTAAAAAAGAAAGTGCAGCAAAAAAAACTACTAAAAAAGAAGAAAGCAAAAAAGAAGAGAAAAAAACTACTACTAAAAAAGAAGGTAAAAGCCCTACTAAAGCAGTAAGTGAAAAAAAAGATGAAATAAAAAAAGAAGAAAAACAACCTGAAAATCCTATAAAAAATGAAGCATTAGAAGAGAAAAAAGAAGAAATTAAACTCGATGAGAAGCTAGGTTCTAATTTAAATTTAGCCAAAAGAAGAGGCTTGGTCATCGTTAAAAAGAAAAAAGAAGAAAGCAAAGAAACTCAAATAAACAAAGAAGAAAA
This sequence comes from Campylobacter sp. IFREMER_LSEM_CL2256, assembly GCF_025771645.1. Classification (NCBI taxonomy): domain Bacteria; kingdom Pseudomonadati; phylum Campylobacterota; class Epsilonproteobacteria; order Campylobacterales; family Campylobacteraceae; genus Campylobacter; species Campylobacter sp. IFREMER_LSEM_CL2256. The sequence continues at coordinate 93,832 of NZ_JAKMQQ010000002.1, read as the reverse complement.
ACTTAGTACACAAACTACTCAAGGTTTAAGCCTTAGTATGATTTTTTCAAATTCAGATGAGAATTTAAAAAGAAAGAAAAAAGAAAAGAAAAATCATCCTGTAGCAAGCAAAAAAGAAAGCACTACTAAAATGGATCTTTTAGGAGATAAAGACTTTGCTGATATCTCTTTAGAAGATGATGATATGGTAGTTTTACCTGATTTTAGTGTAAAAGAAAACAAACCAGCACAACCAGCAAATAAAAAACAACCAAATATCTTAAAACAATCTTTAAATAATTCTATCAATCCATTTGGCGAGGGTGGTATACAAAGAAGAAGTCGTAAAAAGCCACCTAAAAAGGTAGAGAAAAAAGAAAGCGAAGCGATCACAAGTGTAAGTATACCTAAAGAAATTCGTGTGTATGAATTTGCTGAAAAACTTGGTAAAAACACCGGAGAAGTTATCTCTAAACTTTTTATGCTTGGCATGATGACGACTAAAAATGACTTTTTAGATGAGGATGCTATAGAAATTCTTGCAGCTGAATTTGGCGTGGAGATTAATATCATTGATGAGGCTGATGAGTTTGATTATGTAAAAGATTATGATGAAAATCAAACAGAAGAGAATTTAAGCCAAAGAGCTCCGGTTATCACTATTATGGGGCATGTGGATCATGGTAAGACTTCTTTGCTTGATTATATAAGAAAATCACGCATTGCAAGTGGTGAAGCAGGCGGGATCACTCAGCATGTTGGTGCTTACATGGTGGAAAAAAATGGTAGAAAAATCACTTTTATCGATACTCCAGGCCATGAGGCATTTACTGCTATGCGTGCAAGGGGAGCTAGTATAACGGATATTGTTATTATCGTAGTAGCTGCAGATGATGGGGTAAAACCACAAACTAAAGAAGCGATCAATCATGCAAAAGCAGCTAATGTGCCTATCATCATCGCTATTAATAAAATGGATAAAGAAAACGCAAATCCTGACATGGTAAAAACCCAGCTAGCAGAAATGGACATCATGCCAGTAGAATGGGGTGGAAGCCATGAGTTTGTGCCAGTTTCAGCTAAAAAGGGTGATGGTATAGAGGATTTACTTGAAATTGTATTATTACAAGCTGATATTTTAGAGCTTAAAGCAAATCCAAAAGCCCATGCTAAAGCAAGTATTATAGAATCTTCAGTGCAAAAAGGTAGAGGTCCTGTGGCTACTATCATCGTGCAAAATGGTACTTTAAGAGTGGGAAATACTGTTGTAGCAGGGGAAGCTTATGGTAAAGTGCGTGCTATGAGCGATGATCAAGGCAAAGCTTTAAAAGAAATAGGCCCAGGTGAGTGTGGGGTGATCATAGGTCTTAGTGAAGTAGCTGACGCAGGAGAAACGCTAATAGCTGTAGATAACGATAAACAAGCAAGAGAATATGCTAATAAACGCCATGAATACAACCGCCAAAAAGAACTAAGCAAATCCACTAAAGTAAGTATAGATGAGCTTGGTGCAAAAATCAAAGAAGGCAATTTAAAAGCCCTTCCTGTGATCTTAAAAGCAGATGTGCAAGGTTCACTTGAAGCGATTAAGGCGAGTTTAGAAAAACTCAAAAACGATGAGATTAAGGTTAATATCATCCATAGTGGAGTAGGTGGGATTACTCAAAGCGATATAGAGCTTGCAAGTGCTAGTGAAAACTCTATCGTTTTAGGCTTTAATATACGCCCAACTGGTGAGATCAAAGAACGCGCTAAAGATAAAGGCGTAGAGATAAAAACTTATAATGTTATTTACAATTTGCTTGATGATGTAAAAGCCTTACTAGGTGGTATGATGAGTCCTATCATCTCTGAAGAACAACTTGGTCAAGCTGAAATTCGCCAAGTGATCAATGTACCAAAACTAGGCCAAATCGCAGGTTGTATGGTGACAGAAGGTACGATCAATCGTGGTGCGAAAATCAGGCTCATTAGAGATGGGGTTGTGGTATTTGAAGGTAATGTAAGCTCGCTCAAACGCTTTAAAGATGATGTAAGAGAAGTTGCAAAAGGCTATGAATGTGGTGTAGGCATAGAAGGTTGTAATGATATGAGAGTGGGGGATTATATAGAAAGCTACAAAGAAGTTGAGGAACAAGTAAGCCTATGAACCCAGCTGAAATCAAAAAACTACGCACAGAAAGCATTTTAAAAGAGCTTATACCAGAAGCCTTAGCAAATTTAGACAACGAGGTTTTAAAAAACTTGTGTGTGGTGGATGTAGAGTGTAAAAAAGGCAGATATGATGCTTTTGTGTATTTAGATAAAATGTTTTTTAATACCCAAGAGCAAGAAATCATACTCAACCAACTTAAAAAAGCTGCCCGTGCTTTGCAAAATTACTGCATGAGTGAGCAAGGGTGGTATAGATGTCCGAATTTTCACTTTAAATTTGATGATAGATTAGAGTATCAAAATCATATGGATGCTTTATTTGAAAAAATTAAAAAGGAACAAAATGAATCTTGAAGCACTTTGTAAAGAAGCAGGGCTTAGCTTTTATGATGATGAGCTAGTAAGTGAAAATGGTAGAAAGATTTATAGAATTTATGTGCAAAAAGAAGGTGGGGTAAATCTTGATGATTGTGCTAGATTTAGCGAAATTTTATCGCCTATTTTTGATGTAGAACCACCTGTGAGTGGAGAATATTTTTTAGAAGTATCAAGCTGTGGGCTTGAAAGAAAACTTAGCAAAATCGAGCATTTTGCAAAAAGCATTAACGAGCTTGTAAAAATCACAACTAATGAAAAAGAAAAAATCGAAGCAAAAATCATAGCCGTAGATGAAGAAAATATCACTTTAGAAAATTTAGAAACTCAAGAAAAAACTACTTTAAAATTCAGCGACATAAGAAAAGCTAAAACCTTCATACAATGGTAAAAATTTAGAAATCTAAATTTTTACTTATTTTTTGTATAATTAAAGTTTAATATAAAGTAATAATAGTATAGATTTATCTTATAATATTTAGATAATAATTTTAAATCTATCAAAAATAAAGGATAATTTATGATTGATTTTTTAAATGAAGAAAAAGAAAGATTTATAAACGCTATAGATGAATTGATAAAACAAGTAGATGATTGTATTTTAAGAGATAAAAAAACGCAACGAGGTGATATTAGCAATAAAGGCAGTTCTAGCCAAAATATTAAACAAAATTTAAGTTTTATTAGTGATAAATACAACTATTCTTTCAAAATAGCAATAGGAAATTCAAATGGTTTTTTAAGTAATGATTGTTGGATAATGTTTGTTAGAAAAGACTTATTGGAAGAAAATCTTATTAATGGTAAAAAAATTACCCCTACAAAAGGAGTTCATTTATTTATAGCATATTCTGGATATTTTCAAAATAATAAACATTTGGTATTAAAATTTGGTTTTCCTAAAAGAGATATTGAGAATTCAAGATGTATAGCAGTAAATAAAATGGAGAGTGAAGGATATTTACAAAGATTTGATTTTACTTATGGTTTAGATAATAAAGATAAATTAATAAAAGATTTTTCAGAAATGATGAATTATTTTAATTCTTTAAATAAAGATGATTTCAAATCGTATGAAAATAGTAAAAAACAAGAAGAACATTTAAAAATAAAATCTGAAAATTTAGATATAAAAAATTTAAATAAAAACAAAAATCCACCTTTAAATCAAATTCTTTATGGATCTCCAGGGACAGGAAAAACTTATCGCACTATAGATAAAGCTTTGGAAATCTTGGGTGAAAATTTAGCAAATAAAGATAGAGATGAGAAAAAAGCAAAATTTGATGAATATGTAAAAAATGGACAAATAGTTTTTACTACTTTTCATCAAAGTTATGGATATGAAGAATTTGTAGAAGGTATAAAACCTCGTATAGATAGCAAAGAAAATTCTAAGGAAGTAGAATACGAAATAAAAGATGGAATTTTTAAAGAACTTTGTAAAAAAGCTTTGGATAATTACAAAGTATCTTTATTAACACAAGAAGAATTTGTAAAGAGTGAAGATTTAGAAAACAAAATAGAAATTTTTTTAGATGAATTAGTAGATCAACAAAAATTTATAGAAAAAACTCAAAGTGGTGGATTTAAATTAGAAGAATATAATGAAAAATATAGAATTATTACAGATGATACTAATGCAAATTTGTATTTAAATTTAGAAATTTTTAAAATGCTTTTGGAAAATAAAGATAAGATTATAAACGGAAGAAGCATTAAGCAAATTTTAAATAATAAACATAGAAGACAAATCGATAGTTACTATTTTCAGCTAGTTAAATTGTTTAAAGAACGAGAGCAAGATTATAAAGTAGATAATAATCCTAGTGAGAAGCCAGAATTAAAACCTTACATAATCATCATAGATGAGATTAATCGTGGTAATGTAAGTAAGATTTTTGGTGAGCTTATCACTTTGATAGAGCCTAGCAAAAGAATAGGTGCTGATGAAGAGTTAAAAGTAACTTTGCCTTATAGTAAAGATGAATTTGGAGTACCTAAGAATGTTTATATCATAGGCACTATGAATACAGCTGATAGAAGTATAACTTCACTTGACACAGCTTTGCGAAGACGCTTTGAATTTGTAGAGATGATGCCTAAACCTAATGTTTTGTCTGATAATTGCGAAGGTGTAAATTTACAAAAATTATTAGAAGCTATAAATACTCGCATAGAATATTTGCTAGATAGAGAAAAGACTATAGGACACGCATTTTTTATAGGCATTGATAGTTTAGAGAAATTAAAAAATGTTTTTCAAAATAAAATTATCCCATTATTGCAAGAGTATTTTTATAATGATTATGCATTGATTGACGCGGTTTTAAACAAAAATGGTATGTTAGAAAAACAAGATATAAATAGTGATTATTTGAAAAATATGACAGATTTTATAGAAAGTGGTAATGTTGTTTATAAATTCAGTGACAGTGAAGATTGGGTTGAAAATACTTTTATAAAAATATATGAACAATGAAAACAATCAACACCTTTTCTATCATTGAACACCAAGCTTTTTCTAAAGAAGATTTAAAAGAAATTTTCAAAGAAAAAGCTGAAATATTTTATAAAGAGCTAGAAGACTTTGCAAAAAATAATGAAAGTCTTCTAGGTTTTAAAAATAAAAACGCCTTAAAGGCTAAAAATTATGTCGGCATTATACAGACTAAAAACGGTGTTTTAGAAATCTTGCCAAAATGTACGAATTTGGATAGCTATAAAAAAGAAGATAAATCCTCAAAATACGATAAAGAAAAATTAAAAAAATGTTATAAACTAGATAATATCTTTAAAAATGATGATTTTAGCGAAGATGATCTTAAAAATGATCCTAGAAATCTTTTAATCAACATGCTAAAAACCTTAAAAAATTCTCCCTTTAAAAAATCTCAAATTTCATCTTTGCAAATTGCCAAAATGCCTTTGTTTGAAGCATTTATAACGATGTTTTTAGATGAATTTGATAGTGTGTATAAAAAAGGTTTGATGAGATCTTATGTAAGTAGTGAGGAAAATAGAACTTTTTTAAAAGGAAAATTACTATTTAATGAGCATATAAAATCAAATTTAATACACAAAGAAAGATTTTTTACAAGTAGTGATGAATTTGTTTTAGACATAGCGCCAAATCGTTTGATAAAATCAACATTAAATTTTTTAAAATCCAAAACAAGCTTGAATAAATTTAAAATCATCAAAGCTATGCAAATGCTTGATGAGGTAGAATTTTCTAAAAATTATGAAAAAGATTTTAGCTTTAAAATTTCAAGACATTTTGATTATTATGAAAATATACTTTCTTGGTGTAAGGTATTTTTACAAAATCAAAGCTTTGCTCTATATAAAGGTAAAAACGAGGCCTTTGCTTTGCTTTTTCCTATGGAAAAACTTTTTGAAAACTATGTAGCTTATATGTTTAAACTTGCTAATCCTAGTGAAAATATAAAAACTCAAAGTAGTAGAAAGTATTTAATCTCAAAAAATGATGAAAAATGTTTTATGTTAAAGCCTGATTTATATATAGAAAATAAAATGATCTTAGATACCAAATGGAAAATTCCAGATGATAGTGAAGATGAGAAAAAACATGGTATATCGCAAAGTGATTTATATCAAATGTTTGCTTATGCAAATAAATACGAGATAAAAGAAATTTATCTCATTTATCCTCTATGTGAGAGAACTTTTGACTTAAGAGAGAAATTAAAAACTAAAGATATTAAGTTTTTAGCACAAGGTTTTTTAAAAGCTTGCGATGAACATGTAAAGCTTAAGGTATTTTTCGCACCTTTACCTTTTTAGGAAGTAACATGAATCACGAATTTTATATGAATTTAGCCATAGATGAAGCTTGGAAATATCAGCTTTTAACCTACCCCAATCCAGCCGTAGGTTGTGTGATTTTAGATAAAAATGGTAAAATTTTAAGCATAGAAGCACACAAAGAAGCAGGCAAGGCTCATGCAGAACTTGAGGCAGTGAGTAAAGCCTTAAAAGCACTTAATCCAAATTTAGATTTACCACATAATGCAAATGATTTGCATGAGTTTATTTGTCAAAATCATCAGGGGTTGTTAAAAGGCGCTAGTGCTTATGTGAGTTTAGAACCTTGTAATCATCAGGGTAAAACCCCACCTTGTGCGAAACTTTTTAGCACGCTTGGTTTTAGTGAAGTTTTTATTGCTACTAAAGATGAGCATAAGCTCGCAAGCGGTGGAGCAGAGTTTTTAAAAGATCAAGGTATAAAAGTTCACATGGGAATTTGCGAGCAAAGAGCTAAAGAGCTTTTAAAGCCTTTTTTAAAATGGCAAAAATCAAGCTTTAAATTTTTTAAACTAGCCCTTTCTTTAAATGGCTCTGCTTATGGTAAAATCGTAAGTTCTAAAGCAAGTAGAACTTACGCTCACACATTACGCTCAAAGCTTGATTTACTTGTAGTAGGTGGAGAAACTATAAGGCATGATAGGCCTATTTTAGATGCAAGGCTAGCTCAAGCTAAAGCGCCAAATTTATGCATACTAAGCCATCAAAATTTAGAAAGTTTTGATCCAAACATTCCTTTATTTAGTGTAGCTGAAAGAGAAATTTTTACAAGCATTCCTAGCAAAGCAAAGCTCATCATGTATGAGGGCGGGGAGAATTTTTTAAAAGCCTTTAAAGATGAGTTAGATATGCTTTTGATTTTTTCAAGCTCAAATTTAAATACCTTTGAAAATGTTAAGTTAGATTTAAAGCTAAAGCCTTTATATAAAGGCTTTTTAGAAAATGATACTTATGGATTTTATGAGATTATTAAATCTTAATAAATTTTTTGTGAGCTTACTTGTGTGAAAAATCGTGCTAAAGTGTTAGCAAAAAAGCCAGCACTTTGCTCTTCTAATCGTTTTAAAAACTTATCTATGGCATCTTCTTTTTGCCAGATAGGGTTTTGTACTTTAGCTAGTTTTTCTAGCTCTTTTTTGGCTTGCTCATAATTGCCTATTTTATCAATGAGTTTTAATTTTAAAGCCTCATTAGCTAAAAACACTTTTGCATCAGCCCATGAGTTTGTTTGATTTAAGTCTAATTTGCGATTTTTAGCGACAAATTGCGTGAAAAGTTCATAGCTTTGATTAGCTAAATTTTGTAAAAAGTCTTTTTCATCTTCACTCCATTTACGCATAAAAGTTCCTGCTTCTTTATAGCTTCCTGCTTTGATAGTTTGCTCATTTATACCAAGTTTTTGTGCAAGCTCACTTACTTCAAAGCCTTGCATGATTACCCCAATAGATCCTACAAAGCTAGCAGGATTAGCTATGATCATATCAGCTCCCACCGCGCTTAGGTAGCTTCCGCTTGCTATAGTTCCACCTGCATAGACTACCACAGGTTTTTTAGCTTTAAGATCTTGTATAGCTAAAGCTATTTCCATGCTTGGTGCAAAAGCTCCACCAGGACTATCTATAAAAAGCAAAACCCCTTTTATAGCTTTATCATCTTTGACTTTGTAAATTTGTTCTAAAAGATTGCTCGCATCGCTAATTTCACCTTTAAGATTAATTTGCGCTAAGTTTGCATTAGAAAGCTTGGCATTATCCCCGCTTGGAGTAAGGATCAAAAATACGATAAACAAAAACACAAAGGTTTTAAAATAAGTGTTGATATAAGAGATGATTTTTCCAATTCCTTTAAAAAATGATTTTATAATTTGCATTCTTTTCCTTCTATAAAAAGTTTTAACACTTCTTTGCTTTGTAAGATAAACTGCAAAGGAAGTTGTTTTAAATTTACACTATTTGGTAAAGCAAAAAGACTAAAATCAGCTATTTTGCCTTTTCGAATTTGCCCTAGGTTTAAATTTAAAGCTTTTGCGGCTTTGTTTGTTGCCATTAAAAGCAATATTTTAGCAAAATTTTCTAACTCTAAATCATCATGTATAAGTAAATTTGCTCTCATTTCATCAAGCATACTTAAAGAAGTATTTGAGCTTAAGCCATCGGTTCCTAGATGGATATTAACACCATTTTTTAAAGCAGATTTTAATTTAAAAGTGTTTTTACTCAAAAGTCTGTTTGAAAAAGCACAATGCGTGATCGAGTGTAAATTTTTATCTAGCAAATCCCATTCTTTAAAATACACACAATGAGTAAATAAAGTCCTTTGGTCTTTAAAAAGCTCTAAAAAGCTTTGTGGGGTGTAAAATGGCATAGGATTTTTGCTAAATTTAGCCAAGCTCTTTTTAAAACCACCTTTTTTAAACCTTAGCCAGTTGTTTTCATGATTACTTTCAAGAAAATGTGTGCTTAGTAAATGATTATTTTCTCTAGCAAGTTTTATAGCAAATTTGGCAAGTTCTGGGTGGGTTGAGTAGGGCGCATGCACTGAAATAGTAGGGATAAATTTAGAACTTTTAAAACTCATGCTTTTTTCATAACGGTTTAAAAATTCTTCTTTTTTAGCTTGGATAAAATTTTCATTTGAACCTAAAATTTCATTGAAAAATACCACTCTAGCTTGTGAATTGACACAAGGGCTTAAATCACTCCCAAAGCTTGAAATTTCTCCTATGGTAGCAGTGCCACTTTTTAGCATTTTATGAATATTTTGTGAGATTAATTTTTCTTTGGCTTTTTCGTTTAATTGCTCGCGGTTATTAAAAATGCTATCAAGCCATTTTAAAAAGTCCCCAAAGACTAAATTTCCATTATTTGCACTAAATTCTAAATGCGTGTGTGGATTGATAAAAGCAGGTAAAAGTAAGGTATCTTTTGGAGTTGGTATAAGCTTAGCTTGTGGATAGGATTTTTGTAAATTTTCTAAGCTATCAATTTCTAAAATATTATCATCAAAAAGAACTGCTTTGTCTTCTAAAAGATTAAAATCATCATCACAAGTTAAGATGATCTTGGGTGCTATTATAAACATTTTACCTCCTTTAAAAAGGGAAATTGTAGCTAAAATTTAGCTTTAAAATGCTATAATATAGTAAATTTTACTAAATAAAGGTTAGATTATGAAAGTTATGGTGATACAAGGACCAAACATCAATATGCTTGGTGTGAGAGAAACTCATATTTATGGCAATATGAAAATGGAAGATATCCATGAGCAAATGAAACAAGCTGCAAAACAAGCTAATGTAGAGATTGAGTTTTTTCAAAGCAATTTTGAAGGTGAGCTAGTTGATAAAATTCAAGAATGCTTAGGTAGTGTAGATGGAGTGATTATTAATGCAGCTGCTTATGCACACACTTCTATAGCAATCCGCGATGCGATTGCAGCGATTAATATGCCTGTGATTGAAGTGCATATTAGCAATACTTATAGAAGAGAAGAATTCAGACAAAAAAGCATGATAGCACCAGTTTGTGCAGGTAGCGTGGTAGGTTTTGGTCCTTTTGGTTATCATATGGCTTTAATGGGACTTTTCCAAATTTTTGATCAAATCAATGCATATAAAGCAGCTCAAGCAAAAGCACAACAAGCAAATCAATGAATTTTATCTTAAAAAACGAAAATGCACTTTTTTATGAGTGTGGCTATTCTTGTGATAATGCTTTGTTTTTAAAACTTGAAGATGAAGCTTTTTTCATCACTGATGCAAGATATAGCTTTGAAGCTAGCGAAATGATAAAAAATGCTAAGGTAGTTTTAGCACAAGATCTTTTTGCTAGTGTTAGAGAGCTTTTAGAAAAAGCAGAAATTGATAGGGTGTGTTTTGACCCAAAAGACTTTAGTTATTTTGATTTTAAAGAACTTAGTAAAAGTGCAAATATCGTTTTTGAAGAAAAATTAGACATGAGTAAAAATAAACGCATTATAAAAAATGCTAAAGAATTACAGCTTTTGCAAAAGGCTGTAAATTTTGGCAAAGAATGCTTTGAAGAATTTGCTAAATTTATCAGCCAAGAAGGTTATGGAAAAAGTGAAAAAGAATTACATTTTAAAGCATGTGAAATTTTTCAAAAAAAAGGTGCTTTAGGACTTTCTTTTTCACCTATTGTGGCTATTAATGAAAATGCGGCTAAAGCACATGCTTTACCTAGTGATAAATGTTTAGAATATGGAGATTTGTTATTAGTTGATGCGGGTGTAGTTTATCAAAGGTATTGTTCTGATCGCACAAGAACGGCTTGTTTTGATGAAAATGGCATAGTTTTTGATAAAAATAAGCCAAATTTTAAAGATAAAGAAATTATGCAAATTTATGAAGTGGTCAAGCAAGCTCAGCTTCAAGCTATAGAAAAAGCACGCGTTGGTATGAGATCAAGTGAGCTTGATTTTATCGCAAGAGAAGTGATTAAAAACGCAGGTTTTGAAAAAGAATTTATTCATAGTTTAGGACATGGAGTGGGGCTTGATATACATGAGCTGCCAAACATTAGCCCAAGAAGTGATTATGAGCTAAAAGAAGGTATGGTATTTACCATTGAACCTGGAATTTATATCAAAGATAAACTAGGCATTAGGATAGAAGATATGGTCTATCTTGATAAAGAAAAGGCAGTGGTGTTATAATTTGCTGATTAAAGGAGCTAGAAGGTTAGAAAAAATTCGTTTTTTTCCTTTTTATTCAAAAGCAGATAAAAAAGGAAAATACATAGCCATTATAGGACTTGGAAGCAATATAGAAGATGAAAAAAAACGCTTTCGGAGTTTATTTAGGCTTTTAATGCAAGATAAACGCTTGCAAGTATTGCAAACATCGCCATTTTTGATTAATAAAGCTTTTGGCTTTGAAGAGCAAAAAGACTTTACTAATGCAGTGATGGTTGTAAGTACAAGTTTGCATGCAAGAGCACTTTTAAAAGTTTTGTTTTTTTATGAGTTTAAATTCAAAAGAAAAAGAACTTTTAAAAATGCTCCTAGAACGCTTGATTTGGATTTGTTGTATTTTTCAAAAAAAGCGCGTAAAGATGAGTATTGCACAGTGCCTCATGTGGGGGTAAATGATAGAATTAGTGTAACTTTGCCTTTGGGCTTGTTAAGATAAGGAAAAATATGGGACAATTGATTCATACTTTTACAGTTGAAAGCACAGATGAGATTATACCTAAGGTTAAGCAAGATTATGGCGATAAGGCTTTGATAGTAACTAATAAGCAAATTCGTCCAAAAACTATCAATCAAAAACCTTTATACGAGGTTATAGTAGCGATTGAAGAAGCTGATTATGAAGAGCATTTAAAACAAAATAATTTACCTATGCCACCAAAGAAAAAACCAAACACAGCAAGTTTTCCTGAGGCTAAAATTCAAGCACCAAAACTTGAAGATGAAAAAAAAGAAGAAGATGTAGTGCTTGATTTTTCTTCAAAAGCTAAGCAAAAACCTATTAATCCTTATTTAAATACAAGCAAAAAAGATGATAATTTTTTAAATTTAAAAAACAAACTTTCTCAAGTTAGTTCAGAAATTAGCAAGGTTTCAAACTATCAAGATTTTTCTATGCCAAATCCAAATTATGATAAAAAAATTGAAGCCTTTGAAAAGCAAATGAATAAGCTTAATGATAAAATGAATTTGCTTGTGGATATGATGTGGGATGATAAGGCAGATTTACGCAAAGAATTAGCTATACCACCTGAGTTTGCAAGTATTTATAAGCAAGCTAAGGCAAGTGGCATGCAAGAAGCGCATTTAGAAGCGATTATGAAGGCGACTATTGAAAATATGCCAAGCACTATGAAAGCAAATCAAGAAGCAGTGCAAAGGTATTTTTACTCACTTTTGCGTAATATGCTTCCATGTCGTTTAGAAAGTGAAATTAAAAAGCAAAAAATCATGATGTTAGTAGGTCCAACAGGAGTAGGTAAAACTACTACTTTAGCAAAGCTTGCTTTTCGTTATGCTTATGGAGATAGACGCTATAAAACCGGTATTATAACTCTTGATACGTATAGAATAGGTGCGGTAGAGCAACTTTTTCAATATGCTAAGATGATGAAGCTTCCTATTATTGATAGTATAGAACCAAATGACTTAGATGATGCGATTAGAAGTTTAAATACTTGTGAGGTTATTTTAGTAGATACAACTGGAAATTCACAGTATGATAAGGCAAAACTTGAAAAAACAAAAGAATTTTTATCGCATTCTAATGCACAAATTGATGTGAATTTAGTGCTTTCAGCAAATACAAAATATGAAGATTTATTAGAAACTTACAATAATTTTTCATTTTTAAATATAGACACCTTAATCATTACAAAATTTGATGAAACAAAAGTATTTGGAAATGTGTTTTCTTTACTTTATGAAACTAGCACTCCGATGAGCTTTTTTTCCATAGGTCAAGAAGTGCCTGATGATATAGAAGTGGCTAATAGTGACTTTTTAGTGCGTTGTGTGTTAGAAGGTTTTAGAAGGGATGAAAATGAGTAATCAAGCAGAAAAATTAAAAGATCTAGTAAAAAATGAAAACTCAAATGTAAAACATACTCATTTTATCGCAGTTACTAGCGGTAAAGGTGGGGTTGGAAAAAGTACTTTTAGCGCAAATTTGGGCAACATCCTAGCTAAAAATGGTTATAAAGTAGGACTTTTTGATGCAGATATTGGGCTTGCAAATTTAGATGTGATTTTAAATGTGCGTGTGGAAAAAAACCTTTTACATGTTTTAAAGGGTGAATGCTCGCTAGAAGATATTTTAATAGAAGTAAAGCCAAATTTATGGCTTATCCCAGGTGAAAGTGGCGATGAAATTTTAAAATATAATGATAAAAATATTTACGAGAGATTTTTAAATCAAACAAGTATTTTAGATGATTTAGATTTTTTAATCATTGATACAGGAGCAGGTATAGGTGGTAATATAGGAAATTTCTTAGAGATGTCTGATGAGGTTATTGTCATCACTGTGCCTGACCCTGCTGCGATTACCGATGCTTATGCTACTATAAAAACCACTTCAAAAACTAAAGAGAATTTATTAATGGTGTTTAATGTAGTTAGGAATGAAAATGAGGCTTTGAGAATTTTTGATAATATTAAAAAAGTAGCAGATATTAACATTAAGCATAATTTAAATTTAGAATTTTTAGGATTTTTAGGTCAAAGTAAAGATATTAGTTCTAGTATTAAAAAAAGAACTTTATTTAGTGATGATGACACTAATGCAAGTGATGAGCTAAAAACCATAGCTTCTAAGCTTTTATATAGGTTGGAACAAAAAGTGCTTAATAATGTGGGAGATAAAAGCATTATGAGTTTTTTCAAAAAGCTTTTGGATCGTTTTTAGATTGAGGGAAAAAGATGAGACCAGAGAATTTTGTTGCTTTTTTTACTGTTTGTGGTTTTTTTATAGGATTAATGTTTACCATAGTTAATATAGAAGATGCAGTAGAGATAGTTGTATATACTTGTTTGATTACTTTTGTATTTTATGTTTTAATCCATATAGTAATTATGATTTTTGTAGATGTTAATAAAATTAGCGGTAGAAGCTTTAATAAAGAAAAATATGAAAATGAAAACAATAGTTTTATAGCAGAATTAGCCGCAAGAGAAAAGAAAATGGATTACTTGCTTGAAAAACTTCAAGAAGAGCGCGAAGACCTTAAAAAGCTTGAAAGCTCTTCAAAAAGAAAAGTAAAACATGCAGCCGCATAATGCCTATGCTTCTACGCTAAAAAAAGAACAAGATGATTTAGTCATCTCTTATATGCCAGCATTAAGAGCTATGGCTTTTAGGCTTAAAGAGCGTTTGCCTGCAAGTATTGATGTAAATGATTTAATCAGTATTGGTGTAGAGGAAATGATCAAACTCTCACGCCGTTATGATAAAGAACAAAATGATAATTTCTGGGGCTTTGCAAGAAAAAGAGTAAATGGAGCTATGCTTGATTATCTAAGAAGCCTTGATGTAATGAGTAGAAGCAATAGAAAAATTATCAAAGATATTGATGCTATTATAGATGAGTTTTATCAAGAAAATGAAAAAGAACCCGATGATGAATATTTAGCACAAAGACTAAATTTAGAAGTAGAAAAGGTAAAAGAAGCAAGAGCAGCTCATGCTATATCGCTTGTAATGCCTTTGGATGAACAGCTAAATTGCTTTAATGATAGCAATATCATAGAACAAATAGAAAAAGAAGAATTAATAGAAAAAATCAATGCAGTTTTAGAAGAATTTAAAGAAAGAGAAAAGCTTGTAATACAGCTTTATTATTATGAAGAATTAAATTTAAAAGAAATCGCAGAGATTTTAGAGATTAGCGAGTCAAGAATTTCACAAATTCATAAGCGTTTGCTTAAGAAGATTCGAGAAAGGCTAGTTTAATGGCTGAGATACTTTCCCAAGAAGAAATTGATGCTCTATTAGAAGTTGTTGATGATGATAGTGATGAAAGTGCAGCTTCTTCGAAATTAGAAGAGCTAGAAGATAAAAGAGATATAGTAGTATATGATTTTAAGCGTCCAAACAGGGTTTCTAAAGAACAACTTCGTTCTATTAAAGGGATTCATGATAAATTAGCAAGAAATCTTGCTTCGCAAATTTCATCTATGATGAGAAGTATAGTTGAGATTAAACTTCACTCGGTGGATCAAATGACTTATGGTGAGTTTTTAATGTCTTTGCCTTCGCCAACAAGCTTTAACGTTTTTTCAATTAAACCTTTAGATGGAAACTGCGTTTTAGAGATTAATCCAAGTATTGCTTTTCCTATGATAGATAGACTTTTAGGTGGTCAAGGAGAGAGTTTTGACACCTTAAGAGAACTTACAGAAATCGAGCTTAATTTGCTTGATTCTATTTTGCGTATTATTATGCAAAGGCTTAAAGAAAGTTGGATGAATGTTACTGAAATTTATCCAAGTGTTGAAGCAAAAGAATCAAGCCCAAATGTTGTGCAAATTGTTTCTCAAAATGAAATTGTTATCATGGTGGTAATGGAAATTATCATCGGAAATTCAAGTGGTATGGTTAATATTTGCTATCCGGTTGTGCATTTGGAAAGTATTTTGAGTCGTTTGGCAAATCGTGATATTATGATGGGTGAAACTTCAGCTAAAAAGTCAAGAAATAAAGAACTTAAAACCTTGATCGGTCGTGCTGAGGTAATTTATGAAGCTATGCTTGGTAAAACTTTTATCAATGTAAATGAATTTTTAGATTTAAAACAAGGAGATATTTTAAAGCTTGATAGAAGTGCAGATGATAAAGCTATAGTGGCTATTGATAAAAAAGAAGTATTTTTAGCTCAAGTGGGGCTTCATAGATTTAGAAAGTCAATTAAAATCTTAGAACTTATCAAAACTGATAAAGATGAGATTAAAGAAATGCTTGAAAAATATGAAGATGAAAGAAGAGCAAAAGCAAATTCGTATGATGATAATGAAGAACTAGAAGAGGAAGACGATGATCAATGATTTTTTAGGCATATTCGTCAATGAATGTGTAAGTACAATAGAAGGTTTAACAGGAAAAAGTGCTGAATTTAGTGAGTATTATGAGTATGATGTAAATTCTCAAGATTCTATGACTCCACCATTAGTTAGCGCTACTTTTAGTGTTAATAATGAAATGAAAATCAAAATCCTAGCCAGTGCAGTTTTAATGAGTGCAATTGGTGAGTGGATGATGGGAGAAGAAGAAATCTCCAAAAACAGTGAGCTAAATGAAGATGAAATGGATGCAGCCAAAGAAGCTATACAAAATATCATCTCAGCATTTTCTACAACCTTAGGCGCACAAAAAGAAATTCCAAAAATGGAGTTTAGTCTAGAAAATTGTGAATTTGTTGCAGATAGCTTAGAACTTGGTGGTTTTCATAAATTATATTTATATAATGTAAAAATAGCTGATTTAGAAGAAAAAATTTCTTTGGTTTTTGATGAAAAAATTTATAAGATTTTAACCAAAACTGACTTAGAAGAAATTGTAGCAACAAGTGAAGATCATACACAAGATCATAAAGCCTTGGCTAATGTAGAAGAGCTAAGAAATATCGGTTTGATCATGGATGTACGCTTACCTATAAGAGTGCGTATAGGTAGTAAAAAAATGCTTTTAAAAGATGTTTTAACCATGGATATAGGTTCGGTTATCGAGCTTGATCAATTAGCAAATGATCCTTTAGAAATTTTAATAGGGGATAAAAAAATCGCTTATGGGGAAGTGGTTATTGTAGATGGAAACTTTGGAGTGCAAATTACTGAGATAGGCTCTAAAAAAGAAAGATTAGAACAGCTAAGATGAAAGAATATGTCATTGAAGATATTGCCTATCTTAAAGAATTAGAAAAAATTCAAAAAGGCATAACTTTTTTTGGTTCTGCGCGTTTAAAAGAAGATAATGAGTATTGTATTTTGGCTTCAAAATTAGCCCAAAAGTTAGCAGATCTTGGTTATAGTATCATCAGTGGTGGTGGCGGTGGTATTATGCAAGCTGCAAATTATGGGGCTATGCAAAGTCAAGCTTCACACTTAAAATCTTTTGGATTTAATATACATTTACCATTTGAGCAAAAAGCAAATGACTTTTTAGAGTATAATATCACTTTTAAGAGCTTAGCCATTCGCAAAATGGCTCTTATTCAAAAGAGTCTAGCTTTTGTGATTTTCCCAGGCGGCTTTGGAACATTAGATGAATTTTTTGAAATTCTTACTCTTAAACAACTTAGTTTTAAAAAAGATGTTCCTATTATTTTAGTTGGGCAAAAATTTTGGCAACCTCTTGATGAATTTATCAAAACTTCTTTACTAGGACTTGGAACTATATCTAAAAATGATGAGTTAAAGTATAGTATAAGTGATGATTTAGATGAAATTATAAGAATGATAAAGGAAAAAGATGAAAATTCTTGTTGCAATGAGTGGGGGTGTAGATAGTACTGTAACTGCTTATAAATTAAAACAAGCAGGACATGAGATCATAGGTTGTTATATGAAGCTTCATGGAAAAGCTAATTATCATGAAGAAAATATACAAAAAGTTGAAAAAGTTGCTAAATTTTTAGACATTAAATACCATATTTTAGACTTACAAGAAGATTTTAAAAATCAAGTTTATATGCCTTTCGTTAATACCTACAAAGAAGGAAAGACGCCAAATCCTTGTGCTTTATGCAATCGCTTTATCAAGCTTGGCAAGCTTTTGGAATTTGCTAAGAGTTTGGGTTGTGAGAAATTAGCTACAGGTCATTATGCAAGGATAGAAAATGGTTTGATTAAGACTGCAGTTGATGAGAGTAAGGATCAAAGCTATTTTCTAGCAAATGCAGATAAAGAGGCTTTAGGGTATTTGATTTTTCCTCTTGGAGAGATGAAAAAAGAAGATGTGAAAAAATTTGCTTCTACAATCGATGTTTTAAAATCTTTTGCAACACAAAAGGAAAGTTCTGAGATTTGTTTCGTGGAAGATACTTATGTGCAAGTTTTAGATCAGTTTATGGATACTAAAATTCCAGGTATTGTAAGAGATAGTAGTGGCAAGGAAGTAGGAAAACACGAAGGTTATATGCACTATACCATAGGTAAAAGAAGAGGTTTTGAGGTACGCGGGGCTCATGAGCCACATTTTGTATTAAAAATTGATCCTAAAAAAAATGAAATCATAGTAGGTAAAAAAGAAGAACTTAAGATAAGTGAATTTAATCTTGATAATATTAATTTGTTTATCGATGCCAAAGAGTTAGATTGTGAAGTAAAAATACGCTATAGATCAAGATCGACCCCATGTAAAGTTTTAATTAATGAAGATAAAAGCGCAAAAATCATCTTACAAGAACCTGTTTATGGACTTGCTAGCGGACAAATGGCAGTATTTTACGATAAAGATTTAGTGCTTGCAAGTGGATTTATAAATTAACGCTAAAGGGTTGCAGTCCCTTTGGCATTGCGGTATTTATTCTAATAAATCTTTTAGTGGAATTTCTAAACTTTTAGAAATTTTATATAAGTGCTCTAAGTTAAAATGTTTACCATATCGATTACATTCGCAATTTGAATAAAACGCAACGGATTTTATACCTATATCTAATGCTAACTCAAGCTGAGAAATTCCTTTTTTCTCTCTAAAATTTCTTATATTTGATGATACTTTTTTATAAAAATTTAAAATTTCTTCTTCGCTAGAATTACTAAAGTCCTCTTCCATTTTTTATCCTATAGGATTAATATGAAATTAAACTTTACAAAGATATAATTTTTTTAAATATATCCTATAGGATAAATTAAAGAGGTAATAATATGGTAAAGAAAATTATCAGTAATGGTAGAAAGAGAATTTTTGACACGATCAATACAAAAGAAGTAAAGATAAAATATCTTGAAAATAATGAAATTTGTATTACACTAATAAATATAGAAGATAATAAGTTTAATAATTTTAGATTTAATTGTTTGGAAAATTTTAAAGATGATATTTATAAATTTCTTACAGAAGAAACACAAGAAAACTTAATGGAAATAAAAAATTCTATCGTTCAATTTAGTTATCAAGAAAATTTAATATTAGGAGTGAATCAATGAAGAAAACTATAATATTATGTGTTTTAGCAAGTATGAGTTTTGGTTATTATTTAATTAATAACCCTGATGATTGTTATGTTGAAGAGCAAAATTATGAAAGTGCAATAAAGGACTATGAATATTATCAAAATAATTACAATTACAAAGCAGCTCAAGAAGCAAAAAGAAAATTGGAAAGATGTTATAGAGAAAAACAACTTAAACACATGAGAGATGTAAAAAGAAAACTTGATCAAAATTGGTAAATTAATAAAATTAAAGTGATTTATTTAAAGAATAAATCACTTTATAGAATTAAAATATCTCCATAATACTTATATCAAACCATAAAAGATCAAATTTAAGTAAAATTCCATAAATCACAGCACTAAATAATCCTGCGAAAATTCCTGCTAAAACATCATCTAGCATTACACCTAAACCACCTTTGGTTTTTTTGTCGATTTTACCTATGATAGAAGGTTTTGTGATATCAAAAAATCTAAATAAAACAAAAGAAAGCAAAAAAGTAAAAACACTTTGTCCACAAATTGCCAAAGCTAAAAACACCCCAACAACTTCATCTATTACAATATGCTTATCATCATGTTTGCCTGTTTCTTGTTCGTATTGATCGATGATTTTTATAGAGATTAAAAAAAGCAAAATTGCAAGTAAGATCAAAGTTCCTATGCCCAAATACCTTAAAATAAAAAAAGCAGGGATTAGCGCTGCTATTGTGCCAAAAGTTCCTGGAGCTTTATTAACACTACCTGAATAAAAAAAAGTTAAAAATAATTTTTGCATGATTACACCATATATGACATTTGATGGAGTTTTATAAGTTGCTCATAAAATTCTTTATCGCCTCTATATTCTAAAATACCATGCGTAGGGAAAAGATTACTATAGATATTTTGTTTATTATGGAAACGATTTGGAAAAAGCTCTGATAAAATCAAAGCAGAAATTTCTCTTCTTATAAAAACTGCTGGCGGAATGATACCAAGTCTGAGTAAATTTTTTAAAGAATCGCCGTGATATTTCATATGATGATGAGCTCCATGTGGGCATGATTTGGTACTTACTATCATTTTACACTCATCACAAAAAACAAATTCAGGAAGTATGGTTACTTCTATATTGTAATCTTTTGCAAAATCATCAAGTACAGTAAAGGCTCTGTTTTGATTAAAATACATTCCAAGTCCTGCGTGATTTTGTCCTACAAAAAGTTTATTACAATCAAAACTTTTAGCCAAAGCACACTCAAGCACCGGATTTAAATGCGAGGCAAAAATTTTGATATTATGCAAAGGTATGAGTAAAACTCTAGAGGACGGTAAATAATTTTGCGCAAAAACATCAAAGCAACGCTTTTTAAGCTTTAAACTTAAACCATTACTTTCATAAGATTCTATAAGGAAAATAATTACTAGATCAGATTGCTCTATGGCCCATCTTAAAATTCTCTCATGTGCTCTATGAAAAGGATCAAAGCTTGAAACAATAGCAGTGATATTAGAAGGGTTTAATCTTTTTTTGATTTTTTCAAAATCTTCTTTTATAGCCTTGATACGATTGTGATAAATTTCAAATTCACCGCTAATGCAAATTTCTCCAAAATCATCAATCAAACATGTATTAGGTGTAAAAATATCATTAATGTTTTTATCGTTTTTAAATTTACTTTCTAAGATGATGTGACCTACTATTTGATCTTTACATACAAAATCTATTTTGTCTTTAACTTTGGCATTTTCTATGATTTTTTTGTTTTCATTGTGCGGAGCAAAAGTTAAGGCATAGGGAAATTTATATCCGTTTATCGCTTCATGTTTTAAAAATTCATCTCTTTCTTGTTCGTTCATCAATTTTGTAAAAGAACCAAAAATTCCTTCTTTAATGAAACATAAAACTTCGTATTCTTCTTCTGAGATTATAATGCTATTTTTTCTTTGTAATGCCATATTTTTTCCTTTTTTCCCATAAAGATTTTCTTGAAATTCCTAATTTTTTGGATAAATCCGTATCAGGAAAGATATTTTGATAACTAATGATAATATGCTTAACATAATCATCAATGGTTAAAATTCCATTACTTTCAAAACTTTTTTCATCTTCACCTAGCTCTAAAATTTGAAAATTGCTATGCTCAATATTCGTACTTGTATGTATAATAACAGCCTTTTTTAAAGCAAGGTTTAACACCTTTTCTTTTTCTAAAGGCTTTAGGGTTTGAAAATTAACCAAATAATACAAAGAATTGTCTTTGAAAATTTTATCTAAATTTTGCTGGTGTGAAAGATCTATATAAACATTTGCGATGTTGTGCTCGTTAGTATAATTAAATACAAAATGATCAGCAAAAATTTGATTATTAGTTTTTAAAATCAAAGGTAATTTGAATTTTTTATAATCAAAAGTTGGTAGTTTTGCTGTTTCAAATTTATGTTTTAAATATGCTTGATAGGTGCTATTTAGCATAGTGATTTTTTTAAATTCTTGAAAATGCTTAATCTTGCGCATTAATTCTTCTATCATGAAAGGTTTTTGTATGTAATCACTAGCACCAGATTTTAAAGGAGCTAAAACAGTATCTGAACTTATGTAAGATATGAGTAAAATAATGATTTTATGCTTAAAAATTTCTATAATATGTTCAAAATTAGCCATACTAGTAGAAAGCAAAATGATTTCATAATCATGATGAGTCAGCTCATTAACATTTGCGATAATATCACAATCATAACCTATAGAATTAAGCTTTGATCCTATGCTTTGGGCTAAATAAAATTCATTTTCTACTATTAAAACTTTCATAATTTCATCCAATCAAAATATTTTAAATTTACACTTGCTAAAACAGCAATCCCTTCTTTCCTTCCTACAAAACCTAGATGTTCTGTAGTGGTAGCTTTGATATTGATTTTATTTGGTGTGGTTTTTAATGTTTTAGCTATATTAAAAGCAATAGCTTCTTTAAAATCTTTCATTTTAGGTGTTTGGGCTATGATGGTAATATCAGCATTTACAAGCTCAAAACCATAATTTTGCACTAAAGTATAAGCGCTTTGTAATAAAAGCATAGAATCAGCGTTTTTATACTGCATATCATTATCTGGGAAAAGTTCGCCAATATCTCCAAGCCCTGCTGCGCCCAAAAGCGCATCAATTAGCGCATGAGCTAGTACATCTCCATCAGAATGAGCTTTTAAACCCATATTTTCATGCACTTTTACTCCACCTAAAAGCAAGGCTCTTTGCTCTCCAAATTCATGCACATCAAAGCCATTTCCATTAAAAATATCCCAAGATGGTTTTGGTAAATTTAAGCTTTTCAAATCTTCTTTAAAGGTAATTTTTTTAGCTAACTCATCACCTTGTACATACCAAATTTTACCACCAATAGCTTGTATAGCTGTACTATCATCGGTGAAGTTTGAGCTTTGTTCTAAAGCTTTTTTTAGCATACTTGTGCGCGAAAGTTGAGGGGTTTGTATGAGTTTGATTTTATCTCTATCAATAGCTTCTTGAGCATAAATTGTAGTATCGCTTACTTTTAAAATAGGTGTAATACAATCAGCTTTGTCATGATTTTCTATGATATTGTTAAAAAGATTTTTAGAAATCAAAACCCTTGCAACATCACTAACTAAAACATATTCACTCTCAACCATACTTAAAGCATTGAGTAAAGATTGTGCTCTAGTTGCACCACCTTGGACAAATTTATATTCAGGGGCAAATTTTTTCATATAAGAAATATTACCAGAAGTAACAACTATTTGTTTAAAAGGATAAAAAGAACTTAAATTTTTAGTAGCATAAAGCCATAAAGGTTGTTCACCTAGTCGTAAAAACTGCTTTTTTACCGGAGCATTAAATCTTGATGATTCTCCAGCAGATAGCATAATCAAGGAAATATCTAACATTTGTTACACCTTAATTTCTTATTAATGTTACGATATTATACACCATAAAAGCCAAAATTTATATTTATGTTAGTAGAATTAATCATTTTAAATAATAAGGAGAAAAATTGAAGGAAAAAATCGAAGAAAGACTAAAACAAGTTATATATCCAGGCTTTAAAAAAGATATAGTTAGTTTTGGTTTTGTAAAAAAAATTGAATCAAACGAAAATCAAGCTCATATAGTAGTTGAAATTGTTTCAGCTAATGCTCAAATCGCACAAGAGCTTAGACTAAACATCGCAAATGCTTTAAAAGATTTAAATTTAAGGCTTAATTTAGAAATCATTCAACCAAAAATTCCTGAAGAAAAAAGCAATTCAAGAAGTGGTAAAAATATCGCTCCACAAATTAAAAATTTCCTTATGATTTCAAGTGGTAAAGGTGGGGTAGGTAAAAGTACTACAACTTTAAATTTAGCGATTTCTTTAGCTAAAATGGGCAAAAGAGTAGGGCTTTTAGATGCGGATATTTATGGGCCAAATATACCAAGAATGTTAGGTGAGAGTAAAAGCAAGCCTGAAATTGTAGGTCAAAAAATTCGTCCTATTTTATCTCATGGGGTTTATATGATGAGTATGGGTGTGCTAATAGAAGAAGGTAAAGGTTTGATGTGGCGTGGTTCTATGATTATGAAAGCAATTGAGCAACTTTTAGCTGATGTGCTTTGGCCTGAACTTGATGTATTATTGCTTGATATGCCTCCAGGAACTGGTGATGCGCAAATTACCTTAGCTCAAAGTGTGCCAGTGAGTGCAGGTGTGTGTGTAAGTACTCCTCAAGTAGTGTCTTTAGATGATAGCAAAAGAGCGCTTGATATGTTTGAAAAATTACACATTCCTGTTGCAGGTATTATAGAAAATATGAGTGGCTTTTTATGCCCTGATAATGGCAAAGAATATGATATCTTTGGTAAAGGCACCACAGAAGAAATGGCAAAAGCTTATAAATGTGAAGTTTTAGCTCAAATTCCTATCGAAATGAGTGTAAGAGAAGGTGGAGATAGTGGTAAGCCTGTAAGTTTTTATATGCCTGAGAGTGTAAGTTCAAAAAGATATTTGCAAGCTGCTGAAAAAATTTGGGAATTTATAGAAAAGGTTAATCAAGAAGGTAAAGTAGATAATTCAGCTATTCAACCTGTAATGAATGGCAAAAGTGCGTGCTCGCAATAAGGAGAAAATATGCCAATAGAAAGTAAAGAAGAATTTTTAAATTTAATCAAGCAAATCGAACAAAGGATTAATTATAAAAAACCTAAAGCTTTTGCTATAGCAAGGCTTGATCTAAGTCAAGTTGATCCTAGTAAAAAACTTCAAGCCAATTTTGGTGTGATTAATTTTGAGCAAAATTATGCTGCTGCAGCTGTTATGTTTGAAGCTTTTTTTAGAAGAGGGGTTGATGTTGATTTTAATGAAAGTGAGTTTGTGGCTACTTTAATTAAAGAAGATTTGGATTTTGCACTTGAATGTTTTGCGCCATTTTTGCAAGAGCAAGGCCATAAAAATATAGAAGCAATCAAAGCAGCAAAGGAAAATTTTAGAGAAAATGCTTTTTCTTTTGTTTGTATTTTTGAAGATGAGGCACCAAAAAGTTTAGAAAGTGTGTATTTAAAACTTTATTTGCTTTCCAATAAAAAAGTACCTTTGAGAAGTTTAAATTTAACAGGCGCTTTTGGGATTTTACCAAATGTTGCATGGAGCGATAATAAGCCTATTGATTTGGACTTTTTAAGAGAAAATGAGATTGATTTAAAAATGAGTGGAAGGTATCCAAGGATTGATTATGTAGATAAATTTCCAAGATTTTTAGCTCATGTTATTCCTGAGGATAATACTAGAATTTTAGAAAGCTCTAAAGTGAGAATGGGGGCGGTTTTAGCTGCAGGTACTACTATAATGCCAGGGGCTGCTTATGTGAATTTTAATGCAGGTACAACTGGAGCTTGTATGGTAGAAGGACGTATTAGTTCTTCAGCTGTTGTTGGCGAAGGTAGTGATGTAGGAGGCGGTGCTTCTATACTTGGTGTTTTAAGTGGTACAAGTGGTAATGCTATTAGCATCGGTAAAGCTTGTCTTTTGGGTGCAAATTCGGTTACTGGAATTCCTTTAGGGGATAATTGTATCGTTGATGCGGGTATTGCTGTTTTAGAAGGGACTAAATTTGCTTTAAAAAATAAAGAAGAACTTCAAAAAATCAACCCTGATTTTAAATTTGATAAAGATATATACAAAGGTTTAGAATTAGCAGGATTAAATGGCTTACATTTTAGACAAGACTCTCAAAGTGGAGTGATGATAGCAGCTTTAAACAAAAAAGCCGTAAAACTTAATGAAGATTTACATTAATTCTTAGCCCTTATGGGTTAAGAATTTTAAATAATTCATGTAGTTTATAAATACACACGCTAGGATGATGTTTAATGCTTCCTGTGTGTAGTAAAATCTCCTTGCTACCTTTCTTATAAAGCTTTTGCACAAAATTAAAATTCCACCATTTGTAAGTTTTGAAATTTAAATTATGGGTGGTATTTATATGAAAATTTATATAAGAATGATTTTGAAAGTTTTGGTTTAAACCAGGTGCTTGAAAGGCATAGACTTCTTTTACCATACTAGGAAAGGTTCTTGCAAAAGCTTGAGCTAGATATCCTCCTAAAGAATGTCCTATAATGATGAGCTTTTTATCAATGGTGTATTTTTGTTTAAGTTGATTGTAAAAATACTGCATGGATTGAATTTGACCTTTTGGAGTTTTGTTAAGTAAAATCAAAAAATCACTATAAAGATCTTTAAAATCAAAACACAAAGGATTTAAATCACTCCCTGCAAAGGCTAAAATATAGTTTTTTCTTTTTTTATCATAAATAAAACTAGCCCTAAAACCCATTTTAGATTGAGGGTGTGTTTCGTTGATGTGTTCAAGTATTTCATAATTTTTTACAAATTTTAAAGCTAAAAATGCATTGTTTAAACCACCTACGGGGATTTTTTCTTTTTTATAAAAAGGATTAGTTAAAGCTTTTATAATGGCTTTGTGTTTTTGCAAACCTTCTTTTTTTAAGCTTTGATTTAAATATGCATTAGCACAATAAGCTACCAAACTATAATCATATAATTTTTGCAATAAATTGATATTTTTTTCAAAATGAGTACGAAGTTTTAATAAAAGTAGTTTTTCTTGGGAAGTTAAATTTGTTTTTTGACTTAAAGCAATAAAGCTTTGTAAGTCAAAAAACATTATAAATTCTTACATAGAGCAAGTATTTTGGATAGTTGAATTAAGCATCCAAAGAACTTTTTCATATTTTGCAATATTTTCTTGAGCAAATGCTGCTGTTGTAGTGTCACTTGCTTTTTCAGCTTCTTCATTTAGCTTTTTAAATTCAGCCAAAAGATACTTATAATCTTCTCTAATAAGCTCTAAAACTTCTACTGGAGTAAAGCAATCTTTTTGAGCCTTAGGTGTTTTTGCATTTTCTAGTAATGTTTTTGAACAAACGATAGCTTTTTCTCCTAGTTGTAAAGCTCTCTCAGCACAATCATCAAAAAGTTCTGCCATTTCTTCATAAGCTTTTTCTGTATATTCATGAATTGAGAAAAACTGTAAACCTTTTACATTCCAGTGATAATTATGAAATTTAATCCATAAACTATGAGCATCCGCTTGTAATTGTAATAATTGTTTTGTTACTGACATTTTATCTCCTTTTTTTATTTTTAAAATTATAACATAAAATTCTTAAATAAGAATAATTATTATCTAATAAATTTTAATGTTAATAATTATTATATTTTCATTATACTCTTTTTTTACAATAAAGCAAATTTATTTACTTAACATATTTTTGAGTATTAATTTTCCTACCTCTACGCCAGGTTGATCATAAGTATTAATTCCAAGCATAATGCCACATGCAGAAGTAAATAACTCATAATAATACATCAAATACCCACAATGATAAGCATCTAATTTTTCAAGTTCTATTACATCAACACTTAAATTTTCAGCAATTAGCGCATGCATGGTTGCATCACATTGCGCGTTTAAAAGATCATGTAAATTAACTTCATTAGTAAAATCACAATTTTGTAAATGATTAAAGCTTATATTTGGGATACTAGGAGATTTTTGACTATCTTTGATTTTTAAAAAAGTAACAGTTTTATCTTTAGGCCCATCCATGATAAGCTGCAAAAAGCTATGCTGATCTCTAGCGCCAATTAAAGCAATAGGAGTTAAACCTATACGTTTAAAGCCTTGTTTTTTACCTAGACTTTCAGCAATTAGTTGAATATACCATTCATTAAAACCTTTAAAAGCATCTCCATAAGAAAAAAGCACATTAATATGCGCACTTTTATGCGTGCAATAATGATAAGCCTTTTGCAAAATTTGATCACATTTTTTCTCAAAAAAATCCACATAACAAGCTTTTGCACCTTCTAATAAGGCTTTAGTATCATATCCACAAAAGCTCAAAGGAACAATACCAATAGCAGATAAAACACTAAATCTACCACCGACATTTTTAGGTATAAAAAAGCATTTTATGTTTAATTCTTCTCCTAGTTTGTGAAGTTTTGATTCAAAATCAGTAATAAACACAAAGTTTTCGTGTAAATTTTCATTTTTAAAATCAAAATGAGCAATGATGAGTTTAAATAAAGAAATCACCTCTATAGTTGTGCCTGATTTACTTGCTATAATGAAAAGTGTTTTTTGGGGATTTATTTTTTGCATAGTTTGGGTAAAAGTATGTGAGGAGGTATTGTCAATAATAAAAAGTTTTTTTTCTTCGATTTGATCAAATAAAAGCTCTTTTAAAGCTTTAACCCCACAACTTGATCCACCCATACCTACTAAAACAATATTTTCCATATGAGTTTTAGTAGCGATAAATTCTTTACTTTCTTTGATTAAATCAAAGCTTGTATCTACTAAGTGATAATACCCTATATCGCCACTTTCTAGTTCATCATTCATTCTATTTGCATAAGCGGTGATTTTTTTAAAATCTTGGGTTTTAAAAAATAAAGTATTATTTAGCATTTTTACTTTTCTCATAAAAATAATTTGTCGCTTCCACAAAGCCTTCTACGCTTCCACAATCAAACCTTTTTCCTTTAAATTTATAAGCTAAAACCATATTATTAGTTGCTTGTGAAAGTAAGGCATCAGTTAGTTGAATTTCTCCATTTTTACCTGCTTTGGTATTTTCTAAAATGCCAAAAATATCAGGCGTTAAAATGTATCTTCCTATGATGGCTAAGTTACTTGGAGCATCTTTTGGATCAGGTTTTTCTATCATAGAATTTACCATGATCAAATCCTCTTCCACAGCATTTCCAGCTATAACTCCATAGTTTGAGACTTGATCAGCTTCAACCTCCATCACAGCTATAACAGAGCAGCGGTATTTTTCATAAATTTTTACCATTTGAGCTAGGACATTTACCCCATCTTCATTTACGCATAAATCATCTGCTAAAATTACCCCAAAAGCTTCATCTTGCACTAAAGGTTTTGCTTTTAAAACCGCATCTCCTAAGCCTTTCATTTCATTTTGTCTTGTAAAAGTAAAGGTACAACGATCTATGAGTGTTCTTATTTCACTTAAAAGATATTCTTTTTTAGTGCCTGCAATTTGGTGTTCAAGTTCATAAGAAATATCAAAATAATCTTCCAAAGCTCTTTTTCCACGCCCTGTAACAAAGCCCATAGTTTCCATACCAGCTTCTAAAGCTTCATCCACACCATAGTGAATTAAAGGTTTTGTCAAAATTGGTAGCATTTCTTTAGGTAGGGTTTTTGTAGCAGGTAAAAATCTAGTACCATAACCTGCTGCAGGAAAAATACAAGTTTGAAGCATAGTTTATCCTTAAATTTTTATAAGTTGTTTTGATTATAATTTTATTTAAATATTATAGCTAAATTAAGGAAAATATGAAAACCATTGATCAAATTTATCAAGCAAAAATAGAAATCAAAAAATCAACTTTTTTGTCTTTTTTATGTCCTTTTGAAGATTTTCAAACTTTAATGCAAAAGCTAAGAAACGAGCATTTAAAAGCCGTGCATTTTGTATATGCTTATAGGTATTTAAATGAATTTGATCAAATCATAGAAGATAAAAGCGATGATGGTGAGCCAAAAGGAACTTCTGCCATGCCTTGTTTGAATGTCTTAAGAGGGGCTTTGCTTGTTAATTGTGCGGTGATTGTGGTGCGTTATTTTGGAGGGATTAAACTTGGTACAGGTGGTCTTGTAAGAGCTTATAGCGAAGCTACAAATGAAGCTATTTTAAATGCAACGCTTTTAGAATTTGAAGCTAAAAATATTTTAATTTTAAACATTCCTTTTCATCTTTATGCAAGATTTGAGCATTTTTTAAATAAAAATAACATTTCATTTGAAAAAAAATTTCAAGAAAATGTTGAACTGGTTTTAAGTGTTAATGTAAAAGAAGAAGAGGAATTTAAAAAATTTGCAAAAGAATTTGAATTTAGCGGACTTATTTGGAAGTAAGCGTTTGCTTACTTCATTTTTATAAAGAACTTAAAAGATCTTTTACCATATCTTTTTGCGGCTCTTGTTTTTCTTCTATATTAGCTTGCATAGGAGTTTCGTTTTGTCCTCTAAAACGATAATTATAAATATTTGACATATTTGAGCTAAAAATTCCTGTGCTAAATTGATCTTGACTCATAGCTTTTGAAAAAAGCTCATCAAGTTTTATACTTTGCTCGTTTAAATTTTCACTATTGTTTTGACTAAGTAAAGACATAAAGTCTTCATTAGCTCCTTGAGCGCTTTTATAAGCACTACTTTGACCATACCCATACTCTTTAACCGATAAATTATCATGGTTAACTTGCATGCTTTCTCCTTTCAAAATATTACAAGGAAAAAACAAGCAAAAATCATTCCTTAATCGCCATGAGTTGGGTAGTATTCAGCTTCTATTTCATTGTTTTTAATAAACTCTTCTCTAGCTTTATTGCAGCGTTCATCCCTTAGTTTTCTATAAGCATTTCTACTTTCTAATTCTTGAGAAGTTAAAGGGCGATCTTCTAAAAATGAAATGTGAAAATAAGTATCATCTTCTTTGCTGAATTTTTCATAAAATTCAACATAGTCAAAATAATCTTTTTCGCTTTGAAAATCAATACTTTCTTCTACATAAATAGTTGGGCCAAAGCCTCTGTGATTTTGAGTAAAATGTCCAAAACCAGCTGCATATTTTATCTTAAACGAATTCATTCTAAACCTCCTAAAAATTCGTCATAACTTCCTTTAAAGTCTGTTAATTTCCCATCTTCTAAAAACCATATACGATTAGCAAAAGCGCTAATTAGCTCTCTATCGTGGCTTATACATATCACACAACCTTTGAAATTATACAAGGCTTCACCTAATGCAATGATACTTTCAAGATCTAAATGATTATCCGGTTCATCTAAAAGCAAGAAATTTCCACGCTCTAACATTAATTTTGAAAGCATTAAGCGGTGTTTTTCACCTCCACTTAAACTAGAAGCCATTTTTTCTTGATCACTTCCACTAAAAAGCATTCTACCAAGACATTTGCGAATTTCATCCAAATCTTTGAATTTTTCACTCATTAGCCATTCATAAAGTTTCAAATCTTCATTAATTAAATTCGTTGTATCTTGTGAAAAATATCCCATTTCTATGGTGGCACCAAGGTGAATGTGGCCACTATCAGGTTCTAATTTTGATGCGATGATTTTAGCTAAAGTGCTTTTTCCGACACCATTTGCGCCAATTAAGGCTATTTTATCACCTTTTTCTAATTTTAATTCTAAATTTTCAAATAAAGTTTTATCATAAGCCTTGCTAATACCTTTTAATTCTAAAACTTCATTTCCTATTTCTCTATTTGTTCTAAAAACTATGCTAGGATCACGCCTGCTTGAAGTTTTAATCTCTTCAAGTTCAAGTTTTTCTAAAGCTTTAGCCCTGCTTGTAGCTTGTTTGGCTTTTGAAGCATTAGCGCTAAAACGACGTATGAAATTTTCTAATTCTTCTCTTTCTTTTAAAGTTTTATCGCGTTTGAGTTCAGCTTGTTTAGCAAGTAAGGTTGAAGCCATATACCAATCATCATAATTTCCAGCAAAATCACGTATTTGTTTAAAATCTACATCTAAAATTCTTGTACAAACTTTATTTAAAAAATGTCTATCATGGCTAATTACTACTAAAGTTCCCTCATGTCTTAAAAGCTCATTTTCAAGCCAAGAAATAGCTTCTAAATCAAGGTTGTTTGTAGGCTCATCTAAAAATAATACATCAGCACCTAAAAATAATACTTGAGCTAATAAAACTTTAAATTTATCCGCACTTTGTAAAGTGCTCATGAGAGCATTAAAATCTTTTATATTTAAAGAACTAAGAATTTTTTCACATCTAAGCTCACAATCATAGTTTGGATCTTCTTCTGCTGTTATGATTTCAAGCTCGCTTAATCTATCATTGATTTCATCGGTAAATTCTTCACTCATATAAAGCTTTTCTTTTTCTTTTAGTGCATCGTATAATCTTTTATTTGCACACATTACCGCATCTTTGATAGTGTAGTTTTCAAAAGCAAATTGATCTTGTCCTAAAACAGCAATTTTTAAATTTGGATCTATGCAAATTTCTCCACTACTTGATTCTATTTCGCCTGAGAGAATTTTTAAAAAGGTTGATTTTCCTGCGCCATTTGCGCCTATAAGTCCATATCTTTCACCACGGTTCAATTTTAAATTTACATCTTCAAATAAAAGTTGGTTTGCAAAACGCATAGTGAGATTTTTTACTTCTACCATTAATATCCTTAAAATATTTTTGCTATAATTTTAACAAAAAAAGGTTTATTGTTTTGGATTTTTCATATTTATTGTTAAAAACATTGCCTAGTATGACTTTGGTTTTTAATATCTTAGCTTTATTTTTAGCTTATTTTTTTAAGCAAAATAAGATTTTTTTCTTGCTTTTGTTGATTTTATGTGCTAGGGCTTTATCTTTAGTAGCAAGTGAGTATCAAGCGCATTTGTTTATCTCGGTATTTTTACCTTTTTCTTTTGTGCTTTTTGTATTTTTACAAGATAGTAAACTTGTTTTTGAAAGAATTAATCTCATTAAATTTGTGTATTTAGCCTTTATGGGTTTTGTAGCGTTAATACTTAGCACAAGTACTAATTTTAATGCAAGCATTACAAGTGAGATTTTTGGCCTTTCAACACAATTTTTTAAACCTATTAGTGAGTTAAGTTTTTGTGTGTTTTGGGCGGGAATGATATTTTTATTATTTTCATATTTTAAAAATAATGATTTTCATTTTTTGCTAGCTTATATGGGCTTGAATGTGCAGTTTTTATTTTACAATAGTGTTGATTTGGGTTATTATGAATTTGCTTCTTTGGTGTTGGTAGGATTTTTAGCGTATAAAGCTTATAAAATAGCCTTTTTTGACACTTTAACCAATTTGCCAAATTTAAAAGCCTTAAGAAGATATGCTCAAGGGCTTGAAAATTTTCATTTAGCCTTGATTGAAGTAAAAAATATCAATGAAATTTATCATCAAAAAGGCTCAAAAATGGGCGAGTTTATAATGCATGAATTTGCTAGGATTTTAAAAAAAGCTTTACACGCTAGGGTTTTTAAAGATGATAAGGATTATTTTATTGTTGTATTTGAAAATGAAAATATAGCCTTTGTGCAAAGCAAGCTTCAAATGCTTGAAAATTTTATGCAAAAATATAGTTTTGAATTGAAAGAGCAAAATGCAAAATTAGAAATTAGACTTTGTTTATCAAACAAAAATGAAAACATAGAAGAAAGTTTAAAACAAGCAAAATTAGAAATTAGAAAACAAAAGGATTAAAATGTTAGATTTGATTTTTAGAGAGTATGACATAAGAGGGCTTTACCCAAGTGAGTTAAATGAAAAAAGTGTAAAAGCCATAGGCTATGCCTTGGGTTTAGAAATGAAATCAAGAGGTTGTGAGAAAGTAAGTGTGGGCTATGATGCAAGATATAGTGCAAATGAACTTTTTAACTATTTAATCAGCGGTTTAAATAAAGCTAATATGCAAGTTTTCAATATAGGTTTAGCACCAACTCCTATGGGGTATTTTAGCTTGTTTTTTGATGATATTTTTGATGCAAATATCATGATAACAGGCTCGCATAATCCAAAAGAATACAATGGCTTTAAAATCACGATTAACAAAGAAAGTTTTTTTGGTGCTGATTTGAAAAAACTTTCTTTAAAAGTGCAAGAGTATTTAGAACTTGAAATCAATGATGATTTAAGATATGAAAATTATGATGTTAAAAGCTTATATATAGACTTTTTAGCTAAGCATTTTTCACATCTTAAGGGCTATAAAGAAAAAATCATTATTGATTGTGCAAATGGAGCTACTGGAGTGATTATAAAGCCTTTGGTGGAAAAATTAAATCTTAATGCACAAATTTTATTTGAAAATCCTGATGGAAATTTCCCAAACCACGCGCCAGATCCAACAGAACTTGAAAATTTACACACATTGCAAGTTACGCTAAAAGAAAATGAAAACGCAAAAATGGGCTTTGCTTTTGATGGAGATGGAGATCGTTTAGTAGTCGCAAGTAAAGACTATGTATTTAAGGGCGATGAACTTTGTTATTTATTTGCTAAAAATATAAAAAATCCTAGAGTTTTAGGTGAAGTAAAATGTTCTAAAAATCTTTTCGATGAGGTAGCCAAATTTGGTTTTATCATGATGGGTAAGACCGGGCATTCTAACATTAAAAAAATGATGAAAGAGCAAAATATCGACATAGCAGCAGAGCTTAGTGGGCATATTTTCTTTAAAGATAGATATTTTGGTTATGATGATGGAATTTATGCATTTTTAAGAACCTTAGAGCTTTTAGCAAATGGTTTTGATATAGAAAAATTAGTTAAAGAGTTACCAAAACTTTATGCAAGTGAAGAGATTAAGCTTAAGGTTAGTGAGGAAAATAAATTTCAAATTATAGAAAAATTTAAAGAAAAAGTAAAAGCAAGCGCTTTTGAAAATGTGCTTGATTGTAATGAAATTGACGGAGTTAGAATCACCTTTAAAGAAGGCTGGGCACTTTTGCGTGCTTCTAACACAAGTCCATATCTTATCATGCGCACTGAAGCTACAAGTGCTGAATTTAAAGACTTTTTAGAATCAAGAGTAAAAGAACTTTTTGAAGAAATATCAAAACATATTTAATATTTTAGGAGTTTAGTTATGTTGTTTAATTTATTTAACAAAAAAAAGAGATTTTGTGTTTCTGAAAATACCAATAATAGAATGGAATTTTGGACACATTTTTTAAAAGATAAAAACATAAACACTATGGCTGAAATAGGAGTTTGGAAAGGTGATTTTTCATCTCATATTTTAAAAAATATTAAGAATATAAAAACATACTATATGATAGATCCTTGGGGGGGGGTATCTAAAGAAATATGGAATAAACCATTTAATATTTCGCAAAAAAAATTTGATCTTGTTTATAATGAGGCGCTGTCAAAAACATCTTTTGCGAGGGATAAAATAAAAATATTGCGTCAAACTACAAGTAATGCCGTAGATAATATTGAAGATGAAGAGTTGGATTGTGTTTATATCGATGGAGATCATACTCTTAGAGGAATAACTATCGATTTAATTAAAATCTACCCTAAAATAAAATATGATGGGTATATTTGTGGAGATGATTTGAGTGAAAATTTGTTCCAACATGGAAGAGATTTTGAACCTACTATGGTTTTTCCTTATGTGATATATTTTGCAGAGGCAATGGATCTAGAAATCGATTTATTACCTTATAATCAATATGTTATTTATAAAAGAAAGAAAAACTCTTTTAAGCTTAATAATTACACAAATCAATATAAAAACATAAATTTGAAGGATAATTTGTTATTAAGATAAAAGAGCTTGCATAAGCTCTTTTACATCAATATTTTTTGTGTACAAATATGCTCTTAAGAGTTTAGGGATTTTTGCTTTTCTATAAATTTCTTTAAATTCTTTTGGCATTTTCTCACAACTTATAAAAGGAAAAATCAAAACTTTTTCTTGTATATAAACAATGCCTATTTTATGTGAAATCACTCCATCGCCTTTTAATACTTCTTGTCTTTGTTTAGCGCTTAAAAGCACTCCAAGCTTTTTAAAACATTTTGCGATTAAACTTTCATCTTTATGAGTAATGTAAATATTTTTAAATTCATAAATATTTTCTTCTTTTAAGTCTTTTTCTAAGTATTTAAAGCTCTTTTTTACTCCATTTGGATAAAGCTTTAAAAACTCATTAGCGAAATTCTTGCGTATAAAATTTCTAAAATATTTTTCATCATCATTACTCTCATCATGAAAATAAGTGATATTGTTTTCTTTTAGATAGTTTGAAATTTCTTCTTTTGGAATTTCAAGCAAGGGTCTTATGATGGTAAAATATTTTCTTTTTTCAATATCTTTAAAACCAAGTAATTCTCTAAGCCCTGCACCTTTGGAAAATTGCATTAAAAACCATTCTAGTTTATCATTTAAATGATGAGCTAGTAAAAGATTATCATAAGAGTGATTTTTGCAAAGCTCTTCAAAAAACTCATAACGCAAAGCTCTTGCATGGGCTTCGAAATTTTTTATTATCTTGGGTGCAGTTTTGATATAAATTTTTTTATGAAAACGCTTGGCTAATTCTTTGGCACTTTGTTCTTCTTTATCGCTATTTTTGCGAGTTTTGTAGTTTATAAAAGCAAGGTCAAAATCTACATTTTTTTCTAAAAGCATGAAAAATAAAGCACTAGAATCACTCCCGTGAGAAAACGCTAAAAGATTTTTCCCTTGCTTTAAATGATTTAAATATTTGCTATCAATCATCAAGCTTTCTTAAAGCTTTAGCAATGAGTTTTTTATCTAAGCTCTGTGTGATTTCACACTCATAAAGCTCACCCATTTCTAAATTTCCACAATCACTTTCATTGATGAGAATTTCTCCATCTATATTTCTATCCCAACGCAAATCTTTTGCGCCGATGAAAAATTCTCCTTCAGAGCTTTGACCTTCACAAAATGCTAAGGTTTTTTTGCCAACTTGTTGATTAAAGCTTTTTTCTATGCAATCATCGACGATTTTTTCTATCACTTTTAATCTTGCATTGATGATTTTACTAGGAATTTGCTCCATTTCAAAAGCTGCAGTATCTTCTTCTTTAGAATAAGCAAAAACACTAATTCTATCAAAACCAAATTCTTTTATAAAAGTGCATAATTCTTCAAAGTCCTCATCACTCTCTCCAGGGTGTCCTACTATAAAACCTGTGCGTAAAAATGAATTTGGAGCTTGTTTCATTAAATTTAAAAGCTCGATTAATTTAGCTTTGTTAGCTCCGCGTTTCATGATTTTAAGCATATTATCACTGATGTGTTGTAAAGGCATGTCAAAATAATTTACAAAAACTTTTGATTGAATGATTTTTTCTATCACTTCTTTACTAATGCTTGTTGGATATAGATATAAAATTCTAGCAGCCTTTACACCTTGGATATTTTCTATAGCCTCAATAAGCTTTAAAAGTCCATCTTTTTGACCTTGATCAAACAAATACGAACTTGTATCTTGAGCGATAAAAGAAAAGTCTTTATAGCCTTTTTTAACAAGTTCTTTTACTTCATTTACAATGCTTTCTAAGCTTCTTGATTTGAGTTTGCCTTTAAAACTTGGTATAGCGCAAAATGAACATTTTTGATTGCACCCTTCAGCTATTTTAATAAAAGCGTGATAATTTGATCCTGTGATCACACGATTGGTATTTTTATCTTGCAAGTAAGTAGAATTTGAAAAAAGATTAGTTTTTTTAAGTATCATTTCATCAATCTTTTCATAATCTCCCACACCGGTAAAAAGATCAACTTCAGGTAGTTCTTTCATTAATTCCTCGCGGTAGCGCTGCATTAAACATCCTGTTACAACCAGCAACGAATCCTTTTTTCTTTGCTCGTGTAAATCTAAAATCGCATTTATGCTTTCTTTTTTAGCACTATCTATAAAGCCACAGGTATTTACAATCAAAACATCAGCTATGCTTGGCTCATCGCAAATTTCATAATCACTTAATCTTCCAAGCATGATTTCACTATCAACTAAATTTTTATTACAACCTAAAGACATTAAAAAAAGTTTTGGCATATTTCTCACTTTAAATGTTTTATTTTTTTGCTAAAATTATAAGATTAAATTATATCAAAAATTAGAAAGAAAATTTTTATGGATAATTACGAATACAGCGAACTTTTAAAAAAATTAAAAAACAAAGTTGGAAATATCGCTTCTATCATCAAGCCTGAAGAGATAAAAGCAAGATTAAAAGAAATAGAAAATTTAGAAAATTCTCCTTCTTTTTGGAGTGATGTAAAACAAGCAGGCGTTATAGGTAAAGAAAAAACTAAAATTTCAAATTTACTTAAAAATTATGAAAATGCAAATAATGCTTTAAATGATGCAAGCGAGCTTTTTGATCTTGCTAATAGTGAAAATGACTTAGATACTATAGAAGCTTTATTTGAAGATGCAAATAAGCTAGAAGATCTTATCGTAAATCTTGAAATTTCTATGCTTTTAAGCGGGGAAAATGATGGTAAAAATGCCATAGTTTCCATTCACCCAGGTGCAGGCGGAACGGAGAGTAATGACTGGGCTAGTATGCTTTATAGGATGTATTTGAGATTTTGCGAAAGAGAAGGTTTTAAAGTGGAAACACTTGACTTTCAAGAAGGCGAAGAAGCAGGACTTAAAGATGTTAGCTTTTTAGTAAAAGGTGAAAATGCTTATGGGTATTTAAAAGCTGAAAATGGCATTCATCGTTTAGTAAGAACTTCTCCATTTGATAGTGCAGGACGCCGTCATACGAGTTTTTCTAGTGTGATGGTTTCTCCTGAACTTGATGATGATATAGAAATAGAAATTGAAGAAAAAGATATAAGGATTGATTATTATAGAGCAAGCGGAGCAGGTGGACAACATGTTAATAAAACTGAATCAGCAGTGCGCATAACTCATATGCCAAGTGGTATAGTAGTGCAATGTCAAAACGATAGAAGCCAACACAAAAACAAAGCCACAGCCTTTAAAATGCTAAAATCACGCCTTTATGAGCTTGAGCTTATGAAACAACAAGATGAAGCAAATTCAAGCGAAAAAAGTGAGATAGGTTGGGGGCATCAAATCCGCTCTTATGTGCTTTTTCCTTATCAACAAGTTAAAGATACACGCTCAAATGAAGCTTTTTCGCAGGTTGATAATATCTTAGATGGGGATATTAAAAAAATCATAGAAGGTGTTTTAATAGCGCAAAAAGCACAAGATTAATACTACAAAAGGATATTAAATGGAAAAAATTCTAGTTTGTGTAGATGTTTTAGAGCCTTGTAGGGAAAGTTTGCATTATGGAGTGTATTTAGCTAAAAAGCTAGATTTACCTTTAATGTTTTTATATACTATAGAACCAAATTTTACTAATGCTGAATTAGCTTGTAGTTTTGGTATAGGTGCTAGCGGGTGTGTGATTGAAGATTTAGTAGAAGAGCAAAGCCAAAAAAA
The DNA here is from genome assembly GCF_025771645.1 of Campylobacter sp. IFREMER_LSEM_CL2256. Classification (NCBI taxonomy): domain Bacteria; kingdom Pseudomonadati; phylum Campylobacterota; class Epsilonproteobacteria; order Campylobacterales; family Campylobacteraceae; genus Campylobacter; species Campylobacter sp. IFREMER_LSEM_CL2256. Next base: position 55,274 of record NZ_JAKMQQ010000002.1, on the reverse strand, counting down.
TGAAAATCTTTGCAAAAAAGGGCAAAGAATTTTAGAAGAATTTTGCACTTATGCAAAAGAACAAGGCGTAAAAGAATGCTTTAGTGTGCAAAGAGATGGAGATTTAGAAGAAGTTTTAAAAGAATATAATGATCAAATAAGATTAGCCATAGCAGGTTTAAAAGGCGGAGGTAAGAAAAACAAAATAGGCATTCATGCAGAAGAATTAGTAAGAGCTTTAAATGTGCCTATTTTGCTTGTAAATTCTGCTTTTAAAGAGATTAAAAGTGTGATGATGGCTTATGATGGGAGTAATTTGGCTAAAAAGGCCATAGAACAAGCCATTAAAAGACCTATTTTCAAAGAAGCAAAGCGTTATGTGGTAAATGTATCTAAAGATGAAAAAGCTTCTTATGAGTTATTAACTCAAGTAAGTCAAATTTTTAAAGAAGCAAATTTAAATGTACAAATTCAGCATTTAAATGGAGAGATTACTCAGGCTTTATTTGATTTTGGTGAGCAAAATGATATAGATTTATTGATTATGGGAGCTTATTCACATCACTGGTTAAAAAGTATTTTATTTGGTAGTTTGACAAATGATATTTTAACTAAGGCTAAAAAACCTTTATTACTGATTCGCTAATGTTACACCATAGACTTTTAAATCATTATATTAGTATTTATCATAAAAGCACCAAACAATTTCTCTTTGTTTGGACTTTACTTGCTATGGTGCCTTTGTTTTGTAGTTTTTTATTTGATGAACTTGCTATTTATGCAACAGGTAAAATTACTTCCGAAATTTTATTTTTAATTTTAAATATTATTCCTATTATGGTGGCTGTAGCATTGATGGTTTTTTTGCTTATTAGTGTTTGGGCTGCTTTTAGTGGAAAGATTAATATTAAAGAAAAATTTTTTATTATTTTATATGCATATGTTTTGATATGGTTTGCGTATGGAAATTTGTATTATTTTTCTTGTGATGTAGATAATTACAATAGAATGTTAATTGCTACTCAAAAAAATGAAAATTTAGATATTGCGGATTTGCAAGAAAAAGTTATAGAAGTGCAATTTCAAACACCTATAAGAGGAATTCATAATTTTTGGTCTTTAAATGATGAGTTAAAACCTCAAATTCAAAATAGAATAAAAGGTTTGGTTGATTGTTATTATTTTAGCGGAGTTACTATGCTAACGATAGGCTTTGGTGATGTAACGCCGGTTAGTTCTTTGCTAAGATTATTTAGCGTATTTCAAGGATTTTTAGGGCAGGTTATTGTTGTGATTGCTATGGGGCTTTGGATTAATCAAGTAGGTAAGCAATAGCTTACCTTATAATTAATATTTTATAGCGTATTGATTTTGTATTTCTTCATGTCCTAGTATTTTTTGGATATTGCAATTTTTATTAATATCTAATTTTTTAACATCATAGTGAAAATTAGTACAATTATGCAATAAAAATGCCATTGTTTTAGCATTATGTACATCCCATCTTGATAAATCTTGATCAAATTGTTTGCAATTTTCAAACATATGTGCCATTGTAATGGCATTATGCACATCCCAATTTTCTACTTTATGGTTAAATTTAAGACAATTACAAAACATATATTTAGTATCTTTTACATTTGACATATTCCAATAAGATAAGTCTTGATCAAAAGATTCACAATCAAAAAACATTCCTTCCATGTTTTCAACATTTTTAACATTCCATTTAGAAATATCATGATTAAAGCTTTTGCAGCAATAAAACATATAAGACATATCTTTAACATTTGATACATCCCATTTTTCTATACCATCAAAGTTAGTTCTAGTGGAATAATAGAATAAATAAGACATATCCGTAATTAAGCTTACATCGATTTCATCTAAGGCAATAAGCTCTTCTCTAACAAGAGCAACTAATTCACATTTAGTTTTAGGCGTAAACATGTTAGCTCCTTTTTGGATGTTTATTACAATATAATTATAATATTATTTAAATATAAAGTAGAAAAAATAAATATTAAATTAATAAAAAAGTATAAAATACTATAATATGTTTCATAATGAAACATATTATAAATTTAATAGGAAAATTAAGCTAATTGATATAAAGATTAACCATATAAAAAGCAACAATGCCATTAAAAATGGTTTAAAACCTGCATTTTTTAAAACATTTTTATGGATATTTACTCCCAAAGCTACCATAGCCATAGAAAGCAAAAGTGTATCTATAGTTTGTATGCTTGGTTTTATATAATTAAGTGCAAAATCTGTATTTAATATTTCAAGTGAGCTAATACCACAAGCAAATAAAAACCACAAAGCAAAATAAGGAATATTTGCTTTAATGGAAATTTTTTCATTATTTTTGCTTAGAAATTTCAATGAAAAAAGACTTAAAAAAATCAAAAAAGGTACTAGCATTAAAACACGCATCATTTTTTCTATGACAGCACCATCTCCTGCTTGCACAGCTTCACCTGCTGCAACAGCATGTGCAACTTCATGCAAGCTTGCTCCCATGAAATACCCCATTTGCTTTAAACTAAAAAAATCAAACCAGCCTAAATTCCAAGCCAAAGGATATAAAAACATCCCCAAAGTTCCAAACACAACCACAGTGCAAACTGCCACGCCAACTTTAGCAGAGCCACCTTTAACAATGCTTTCACTAGCCATCACAGCAGCTGCTCCACAAATGCTTGAGCCACTACTTATAAGTATGCTTTCTTTAAGATCAAGTTTAAATAATTTTCCCAGTAAAAGTCCCATAAAAAAGGTAAAAAACACCACTAAAAATGCTAGCAAAATCCCATTTAATCCAACTTTTTCTAAATCATTAAAAGTAATTCTAAAACCATAGAGTATAATCCCAAGTCTTAAAATTTCTTTTGTTGCTATGCTTAAAACTCCTGATTTTTTGAGTAAATTTGCATTTTGATGTGCTAAATTTCCTATTAAAGCTCCCAAAATTACGGCTATGATTAAAGCTGAAATTCCAAGATTTTTAAAAAAATTAAGCTCAGAAATAGCAAAAGCACAAAAAGCAAGAGTAAAAAGCAGTAAAAAAGCTTCAAATTTTCTATGTTTATATATATTTTTATGCATGAAATTTTCCTTTTTTATTTTTTTGTAATCTTAGTGATTTTTTTATGATAAGTAAAATTAATTTTATTTGATATAATGATTAAAAATATTTATCAAAAGAGTGCTTATGACTTTTAAACAAATAAAATATTTTCAAGCCTTGTGTAGAAATTTAAACTTAAGAGCTTGTGCTAAAGAATTAAATATAACTCAATCTGCTTTGTCTTTAGCTATATTTGAACTTGAAAAAAGTTTAAACACCAAGCTTTTTGATAGAAATGCTAAATTTTTAAGCTTAAATGAAAAAGGAAAGATTTTTTTAAAACAAATCGCTCCTTTAATTTTAGAATTTGAGCGCATAGAAAAAGCAATGCAAGATGATCAAAGCTATGAAATAAGTATGAAAGTGAGTCAAAATGTAGGTACTTACTTACTAGGATCTTTTTTAGATCAAAAGGCAGAAAATATCAAGTTAAATTTGTCCTTGGATAATAGCCAAAATATCATCAAAGATATTTTAGATAAAGAAATAGATATAGGTTTGATTGAAGGGATTTGCAAAGATAAAGATATAAGAAAGATTAAAATTTGTGATGATGAGCTTATTGTAGTGAGTAAAAATGACTTAAAAAAAGAAATTTTCATAGATGAATTAAAGGATTTTAAATGGTTAAGTCGTGAGCAAGGTTCAGGTGCAAAAGAAGTGTTTTTAAATGCTTTACCTAAAGATGTAAAGCTTAATTTAGTCTATGAGCTAAACTCAACTGCTATGATAAAAGAGTTAGTTAAAAAAGGTGATTTTTTAGCAGTTTTACCTAAATTTAGCGTCAAAGAAGAGCTTGAAGCTAAAAGCTTATTTGAAGTGAGATTAAAAAATTTTAAAATTTCAAGAGAGCTTTGTTTGATTTATCATAAAAATAAAGAGCCAAGCAAGAAATTTATAAATTTATGTGAGTTTTTAAAACTTTGCATTCAAAAAGATTTAGTTTAGCTCTTGAATGCATTTTTTAAAAAGCTCCCCTCTTTCTTCATAGGATTTAAACTGATCTAAGCTCGCACAAGCAGGGCTTAGCAGGGCTACTTCATCATTAGTTAAGTTTTGATTGATTTTTTCTACTGCTTTAGGTAAAAACTCGCAAAAATGTGCTTTTAAATTAGCATTTTTAGCGTATTCAAGCATTTTATTAGTGCTTTTTCCTATGGCATAAAGCTCTATATTAAGCTCTTTCATAAAAGCAAATAAAGCACTTAAATCCACTCCCTTATCATCCCCACCTATGATAAGATGAATTTTTTTATCCTTATAGCGTTTAAGAGCAGCTAAACTAGCATCCAGATTAGTCGCTTTAGTATCATTTACCCAAAGTCTATTTTTATGATCAAATATTTCTTCAAGTTTATTTTTTTCTATTTTAAACTCGTTTAAAAGCTCATAAGAACAACGATCTAGTATGATTTTTTCTATACTTAAGGCAATAAGTGCATCAAGTAAAAATGGGGTTTTAAAATGAATTTTTTCTAAGTCAATTTGCATTTTTTTAGCTAAATCGTGCTCATCTTCATAGCTTATAATATAAGCATGGGTTGGATAAGCTTCATATTTTTTAGGTAAAATTACCACATCATTTTCATTCATTCTTTCAAGCACACTAAGCTTTGCTCGCTCATAATTTTCAAAGCTTTTGTGCCAAGAAAGATGATCAGGTGTGATAGGTAAAAGTGCATAAATTTCAGGTTTAGCTATTTTGGTGTAAAAAAGTGAAAAAGATGAGCTTTCTAAAATCCATAATTTAGCACTAATATCCATTTGTGCTAAAGGAGTTCCTATGTTTGCTCCCATTTGTGCATTGATGTGTTTTAAAAGATGGTGTGTCATTTGAGTGGTGGTGGTTTTGCCATTTGTTCCACTTATCCAAACGCTTTTTGGCATGCCATCATAAAAAAAATCATACTCGCTGCTTAAATTTCTTGCTTGCTGTATGAGATGATGATCGCTTGGAAAACCAGGGCTTGGAATTTCTAAGTCACTTTTTAAAGGATCAAATTCACAAGGTGGTAAAAGTGTATTGCCAAATTCATCTTTACTTATACTTGTAAAATGATCATCATAAATATCGCAATTTCCAAAACGCTGCGCAAAAGCTTTGGTTGTTTTTCCGTATCCAAAAAGTGAAATTTTCATTATCTTAACTTTATACTAATTAATGCAATGATATTTGCAAGTAAGGCTATCATCCAAAAACGCACGATGATTTTATTTTCCACCCAACCTATTTTTTCAAAATGATGATGAATGGGTGCCATTTTAAAAACTCTTTTATTAAAGATTTTAAAACTTCCTACTTGTAAAATCACTGAAATAGTTTCTAAAACAAATACAAAACCTATAAGCAAAAGTAAAATTTCATTTTTACTTACTATACCAAGATAACCTAAAAAAGCTCCTATACTTAAACTCCCACTATCTCCCATAAAAACTTGCGCAGGATAGCAGTTATACCACAAAAATCCCATAAGCGCACCAACTAAAGCCGCGCTTATTACCACAAGTTCTCCTAGGCCTTGAATTTTAGGTAAAAATAAATAAGAGCTATAAATAGCATTTCCGCTTAAATACAAAAAAGCACCAAGGCTTAAAAGAGAAAATATAGAAGGCACAGTTGCAAGCCCATCAAGTCCATCGGTTAAATTCACAGCATTAGAGCTTGATACAATAACTAAAATCCATAAAAACAACATAAACATACCACCATCAAAAATAGCATGCTTGTAAAAAGGTAAATAAAATTCAGTATTTATATCAAATAAATACAATAAACCAACACAGATAAAAGCAGCGCTAAATTGTCCTAGAAGTTTCATTTTTGGGCTTAGCCCTGCATGATTGTCTTTTTTTAAAATTTTCCCTAAATCATCCACTAAACCTATAGTGCAAAATAATACCAAACATAATAATCCAACAATTACAAAACTATTATTTAAATCAGCACTTAAAACACTTGCTATGATAGTAGCAAAGATAAAAACAAGCCCACCCATAGTAGGGGTGTGAGATTTAGCTTGGTGTGATTGTGGAGCGTATTCATAAATAGGTTGATTTGCTTTTTTATTTTGAGCCCATTTGATAAATTTTGGCATTAAATACAAACTCAAAAATAAAGCGATAAAAAATGCAAAACCAGCACGCACGCTAATATAAGAAAAAAACATATAATTTGTATATTCTGTAAGATAAAGCAAAATTTTAACCTTGTATTTGTTTTTTAAAAGCATAATTTTAGTAAAATCACATAAATAAATTATAAAAAAGAGTAAAAAATGAGTCAAAAATGTATTTTGATAATCACAGATGGTATAGGACATAATACAAATTCAAACTATAATGCTTTTTTTCATGCTAAAAAGCCAACTTATGATAAGCTTTTTGAAAATACCCCTAATGTTTTGATAAAAACAAGCGGTTTAGCAGTTGGCCTACCTGAAGGTCAAATGGGTAATAGCGAAGTAGGGCATATGTGTATAGGTAGTGGACGCATAATCTATCAAAATTTAGTTAAGATAAATAAAGCCATAGAAAATGATACTTTAAAAGATAATAAGGCTTTAAAAGAGTTATTACAAAAATGCAAAAGAGTGCATATTATAGGGCTTTATAGTGATGGTGGGGTGCATTCTATGCATACACATTTTAATGCGCTTTTAAAAATTTGTAAGCAAGAAAATAAAGAAGTTTTTGCGCATGCAATTAGTGATGGTAGGGATTGTCCTCCAAATTCAGGTTTAGAATTTATAAAATCTTTACAGGAATTTTGCGAAAAAGAAGGGATTAATTTTGCTTCTTTATCGGGAAGATTTTATGCTATGGATAGAGATAAGCGCTATGATAGGGTTAAGTCTTATTATGATGCTTTATTTGCTAAGGCACAAAAGTGTGATGATTTTGTGCAATTTATACAAAAAAGCTATGATGAAAATATTACAGATGAGTTTTTAACCCCAGTTATTAGTCAAAACTTTGATGGAATTAAGGCTGAAGATGGTGTGATTTTTATCAATTTTAGAAATGATAGAATGCGTCAATTAGTTGCTTCTTTAACCCAAGAAAGTTTTAATGAATTTCCAAAAGAAGTACTTGTAAAAAATGCTATTACTATGAGTTTGTATGATGAGAGTTTTAAACTGCCTGTGATGTTTGAAAAAGAAGAATTAAATAACACCTTAGCTTCTGTAATAGCTAATGCAAATTTAAGCCAACTTCACACAGCTGAAACAGAAAAATACGCTCATGTAACCTTTTTCTTTAATGGAGGAAAAGAAGAATTAGAGTGTAATGAAACAAGAGTTTTAATCCCAAGTCCTAAGGTAAAAACATACGATGAAAAACCTCAAATGAGCGCTAAAGAAGTCGCAGATGAAGTGATTAAGGGTATAGAAAATGGTATGGATTTTATCGTAGTAAATTTTGCAAATGGTGATATGGTAGGACATACGGGTGATTTTGAAGCTGCAGTTAGTGCGGTTGAATGTGTGGATGAGTGTTTGGGTAGGGTTATTGCTAAAGCAAGAGAACATGATTATGCTTTCATTATTACTTCAGATCATGGAAATTGTGAAGCGATGAGGGATGAAAAAGAAAATATGCTCACTAATCACACAACCTTTGATGTTTTTGCTTTTGTAGAAGCTAAAGGAGTAGAAAAACTTAAAGAAGGCATGGGGCTTAGTAATATAGCACCAAGTGTGCTTAAAATTTTAAACTTACCTATCCCAAAAGAAATGGATGAGGCTTTATTTTAATTTAAAGGAGAACAATGAAATTTAGTGGAAAAAATGTTTTAATAACAGGTGCAAGTAAAGGTATAGGTGCAGCAATAGCTAAAGAATTAGCAAGTCATGGCTTAAAAGTTTGGATTAATTATAGAAGTAAGCCTGAGCTTGCTGATGCGTTAAAAGAAGAGATAGAAAAAAGTGGTGGCACTGCAGCTGTAATTAAATTTGATGCAAGCATTGAAGAAGAATTTACAAGCGCTATTGCAACTATAGTAGAAAGTGATGGTGAGCTTAGTTATTTAGTTAATAATGCAGGTATTACTAATGATAAATTAGCACTTAGAATGAGTATGGATGATTTTTCTTCAGTGATTAATGCTAATTTAAATTCAAGCTTTTTAGGTTGTAGAGAGGCATTAAAAACTATGAGTAAAAAGCGTTTTGGCGCGGTTGTAAATATCGCTTCTATAGTTGGAGAAATGGGAAATGCAGGCCAAACTAATTATAGTGCTAGTAAAGGCGGTATGATAGCACTAACAAAATCTTTTGCTAAAGAAGGTGCTGCAAGAAATATAAGATATAACTGCATTACCCCAGGTTTTATAAAAAGTGATATGACTGAAGTTTTAAGTGATGAAATAAAACAAAATTATATTAATAATATCCCTTTAAAGCGTTTTGCAGATGCAAGCGAGGTGGCTCAAGTTGTGGCGTTTTTATTAAGCGATCATTCTTCTTATATCACAGGGGAAATTTTAAAAGTCAACGGTGGGCTTTATATGTAAGCAAGGTTTTAACCTTGCTTAGTTTCTATAGCCACTACTGCTATAGCAAAACCCCCATCATGTGCTACGCTTACACTTGCTGATTTTATATTAAATTCTTGCATGACTTTTTGAGAAAAACTAATATGTGGAGCATTTTTATCATCTTTAGAGATGATGATGTCAAAAAAAGAACATTCTTTAGAAATTCCAACCCCCAAAGCCTTAGAAGCAGCTTCTTTAATAGCCCAAAATCCTGCTAGAGTGTTGGTATTTTTTATATAACTTTGCTCTTGCTTGGATAAAAATTTATCCAAGAAAAGCGTTTTATGCCTTTCATAAATTTTTTCTATGCGAGAGCATACGACTATGTCACAGCCTATCATTAAGATACTACAAAGTCAGTAAAATAAATATTTTTGATAAAACCATCAGTTAAAACCTCATTGATTTTACCAGTTAATTCATCTTTTAATCTTTCTTTACCCTTTGTGGTGCTTACTTCTTCAAAGGTTTTTGAAGTTAAAGTTCTAATGATAATATCTCTAATAATAGCAACTTTTTTATCAAGTTCTGGGGTTAGGGTTTCAACATTTTGTTCAAGTTGAATGGTGCATTTTACATATCTTGATCCACCATCACTTAATAAATTTAGTGTAAAAGGTGCTAAAGGATACATCACCCCAATATTTGCATAATCACTCCCTCTAGCTGCTACTGCATTTGTTTTCTTAGGAGCTTGTGCAACTTGTGCGCTTTCTTCAGCTTGTGGAGCAGGATTTTCTTCAGAACCACCGCTAAACATTAAATAAGCAATCGCTCCTACAATCACAAGTAAAAATACAAATAAAAATACAACGATAATAATTACTAAAGTATTGCCACCTTTTTTCTTTGATTCGCCTTGTTCATCCATCATATCATCAGCCATATTTTTCCTTTTATTAAATTTAAAGTGTTATTGTATCAAAAATTACAATTTTTTTAAATTATGATTATTTAATCTTTTGTAAATGTCTATAAACACTAGGTTCAGAAATACCTAAAAGTTCAGCAACCTTAGGAATAACACCTTTTACATTAAACACACCTTTTTCATATAAACTAGCTATCATTTTTTGCTTTTCTTTTGGTTTTAAGCTTTTATTTTTAAAACTTTCTATATCCATACCCGAAATATCTTCGACAATTTCTTCTAAATCAAGTTTAATATATTCTTTATTTTCTTGCTCAGGGTTTTCATAAGCATTATCATAAATATTTCCAAGATTTAAAATTTCATCAGAGATTTTTTTAAACGCTGAAGTATTATGATTAATACAAAGCAAACCCTCAAGTTTTTCATCTTTTTTAATAAAAAAAGTAGAGCCTGACATTGCTTGTGAGCTTTTAGCTGAAGTTTTATAATGTGTTATGTAATCACGCTCTAAATAGATTTTATTTTTAATCATTTCAATGGCAAAACCAGTTAGAGGTGAGTTTATTGTTCTTTTGCTAATATGGTTATTAGCAATTTCTGCTATATTAGCTCCATCTTCGCTTACATCGTGCAAGACTATTTCATAATTTCTACCCAAGGCTTCTGCAAGAAATTTAACTAATTTAATATAATAAGTTCTTGTTTCTTTATCCATAAGCTCTCCTTTTTTTATTAATTTTGTAGTAAAAATATTTAAAATAAGAATGCTTATTCTTATTTTTTAACAATTTTATTACAAAATAAAAATATTTATGCTTAAAAAAAGATTATTTTTTTAAAAATAAGAATTTTATAATCATTTTTTAAATAATGATAATTTTTATCGTTTAATTTTATTTTAATAATATAGGAATATAATTTATCAAATAATAAAAATTATTATTTAAAAAGGAGACACAATGAAAAAACTAACAAATGATTTTGGAAATATCATAGCTGATAATCAAAATTCTCTAAGTGCAGGTGCTAAAGGTCCACTTTTAATGCAAGATTATATTTTGCTTGAAAAACTTGCTCATCAAAATAGAGAAAGAATTCCAGAAAGAACAGTACATGCAAAAGGAAGTGGTGCTTATGGAGAATTTAAAATTACTAAAGATATTTCTCAATATACTAAAGCAAAAGTTTTACAGCTTGGAGAAAACACGCCTTTATTTATAAGATTTTCAACCGTTGCAGGTGAAGCAGGTGCAGCTGATGCAGAAAGAGATGTAAGGGGTTTTGCGATTAAATTTTATACCAAAGAAGGAAATTGGGATTTAGTAGGTAATAATACTCCGACATTTTTTATAAGAGATGCATATAAATTTCCTGATTTTATCCATACTCAAAAAAGAGATCCAAGAACTCATCTAAGAAGCAATAATGCTGCATGGGATTTTTGGAGCCTTTGTCCTGAAAGCTTACACCAAGTTACTATTTTAATGAGCGATAGGGGAATTCCTGCAAGTTATCGTCATATGCATGGTTTTGGAAGTCACACTTATAGTTTAATTAATGATAAAAATGAAAGATTTTGGGTGAAATTTCATTTTAAAACCAAGCAAGGTATTAAAAATTTAACTAATGAGGAAGCGGCAAATTTAATAGCAAATGATAGAGAAAGTCATCAAAGAGATTTATATGAAGCTATAGAAAAAGGAGATTTTCCAAAATGGACTTTCCAAATTCAAGTTTTAAAAGAAGATGAAGCAGAAAAATTAGGTTTTAATCCTTTTGATTTAACTAAAGTTTGGCCACATAGCATTGTGCCTTTAATAGAAGTAGGTGAATTAGTACTTAATAAAAATGTACAAAATTACTTTAATGAAGTAGAACAAGCTGCATTTAGTCCAAGCAATATCGTTCCTGGTATTGGTTTTAGTCCTGATAAAATGTTGCAAGCTAGAATCTTTTCTTATCCTGATGCACACAGATATCGCATAGGAACAAATTATCATTTATTGCCAGTTAATCGTGCAAAAAGTGAAGTAAATACTTATAATGTAGCAGGAGCTATGAATTTTGACACTTATAAAAATGGCGCAGCTTACTATGAGCCAAATAGTTATGATGATAGTCCAAAAGAAGATAAAAGCTATCTTGAGCCTGACTTAGCACTTGAAGGTAGTGCGCAAAGATATGCTCCACTTGATGATGATTTTTATACTCAACCAAGAGCTTTGTTTGATATAATGAACCAAGATCAAAAAGAGCAGTTATTTAAAAATATAGCAACTTCTATGAGCGGGGTTGATGAAAAAATTATTGCTAGAGCATTAAGTCATTTTGAAAAAATTTCAAGTGAATATGCAAATGGTGTTAAAAAAGCTTTGAAAATGTAATTTTTACTTGCCACTTTAAAAGTGGCAAACTAAAGATTATAAAAGGAAAAATATGTTTAGTAATGAAGAAGAAAAAAGAATTCAAGAACTTTGTACTATGGCTTTTGATTATGCAAGAAAAAATGATTTGCAAAATTTAAAGATTATGATAGAAGCAGGTTTGAGTGTGAATTTAAAAAATCATAAAGGCGATAGTCTTTTAATGCTTGCAAGTTATCATAATGCTTATGAATGTGCTAAGTTTTTACTAGAAAATAATGCTAGGGTAGATGAGAAAAATGACAGAGGACAAACTCCATTAGCAGGGGTGTGTTTTAAAGGATATTTGCCTATGTGTAAGCTTTTGGTAGAATATGGGGCAAATATTGATGAAAACAACGGTCTTGGTATGACACCTTTTACTTTTGCACTAATGTTTGGACATAGAGATATAGTAGAGTTTTTAACAAAGCATTCTAAAAAAAGTTTTCTTAAAAAAATAGCTTTTGCTGTATTAAAAATTTTTAAAAGAAAGAAAAGTTAAACTCTTTGAAAAAATAAAAATTATAAAATTATCCTTTTATTTGTAAATAGAAGGATAAATATGTCACAAAAAGCAGAGAAATTATGGGGTGGACGTTTTGATTTACCTACAAATAAATTAGTTGAAGAATACACTGCTTCATTATTAGTTGAGCCAAGACTTGCTCCTTTTGATATACAAGGAAGTATAATTCATTGCACTATGCTTGCAAAACAAGGCATTATAAAAGAAGATGAAGCAAAAACTATCATCAAGGGTTTAGAACAAGTTAGAGAAGAAATTCAAAATGGAACCTTTGTTTTTGATATAGCTGATGAGGATATTCATATGGCTGTAGAAAAAAGAATGACACAAATTGTAGGCCCAGTAGGTGGAAAGCTTCACACTGCAAGAAGTAGAAATGATCAAACTACGCTTGATTCAAAAATGCATATGAGAGCCGTTATAAAAGAAATTTTAAATCAAATTATTGCTTTGCAAGAAGAAATCATCAATCAAGCTCAAAAAAATATCAAAGCTATTATGCCAGGTTATACACATTTACAAACCGGTCAACCAGTGCTTTTTTCACATTGGATCATGGCGTATTTTTGGATGTTAAGTAGGGATTATTCTCGTTTTGAAGATTTATATAAAAGAATGGATGAGTGTCCTTTAGGAGCAGCTGCGCTTGGTGGAACCACATTTAATATAGACAGACATTTTTGTGCCAAAGAATTAGGTTTTGCAAAACCAACAGAAAATAGCATTGATAGCGTTAGTGATAGAGATCATATGGTTGAATTTACTTCTGTGGCTGCAATGTGCTTTATGCATCTTAGTCGTTTTTGTGAAGAGCTTATACTTTTTTCAAGTCAAGATTTTAAATTTATAGAATTAAGTGATGATTTTTGCACAGGCTCAAGCATAATGCCTCAAAAGAAAAATCCTGATGTGGCTGAAAAAATGCGTGGTAAGACAGGTAGAATGTATGGCAATGTTATGGCAATGCTAACTATTATGAAAGGTATTCCACTAGCTTATAATACTGACATGAGTGAAGATAAGGCTCAAGTTTATGATTCTATGGATACTTTAATGGCAAGTTTGAAAATTATAACTCCTATGATAGAAAAAATGCAAGTAAATGCTAATAATACAAGAGCAGCAGCTGCAAAAGGATTTTCAAATGCCACAGATATGGCTGATTATTTAGTAAGAAAAAATATACCATTTAGAGAAGCTCATAGTATAGTTGGTGGGGCTGTGAATTATTGTATTAAATATGGAAAAATGCTTGAAGAACTTAGCATGGAGGAATTTCATCAATTTAGTGAAAATATCCAAGAAGATATTTATGAGGCAATTGCTTTAGAAACTTGTATAGACGCAAGAGTATCTTATGGTGGTACAGGAACTAAAGTAGTATTAGAGCAAATTAAACATGCAAAAGAGCTTTTGGAGCAATATAAGGCACAAGATTAATGGATATTATTTTTTTATTAGAATTTTTCATCATTTTTTCTATGATAGCCATAGGTGGTAGATATGGCGGTATAGGACTTGGGGTTGCAGGTGGGCTTGGTATGTGTATTTTGGTTTTGGTCTTTGGTATGCAACCAGCTTCACTTCCTGTGAGTGTTGTGTTTATTATACTTGCTGTGATTACTTGTGTGAGTGTTTTGCAAAGCGCAGGTGGGCTTGATTTACTAGTAAAAATAGCAGAGAAAATTCTAAAGAAAAAACCTCAAGCTATTGTTTTTATGGGACCTTTGATTAGCTCTGCTTTTACGATTTTTTGCGGTACTACCTATGTGGCTTTTTCTATTTATCCAGTGATTGCTGAAGTGGCAGCTGATGCTAAAATTCGTCCCGAAAGAGCGCTTTCAGTTTCAGTTGTAGCAGCAGGTATTGGCGTTATAGCTTCACCTATGAGTGCAGCTACTGCTGCTATGGTGGCTGTTTTAGCTTTTAGTGGTACAACAATAGTGCAAATTCTAATAGTAAGTTTACCAGCCTTTTTTATAGGTGTGTTTCTTGCTTGTTTGAGTGTTTTAAAAAGAGGAAAAGAGCTTGAGCAAGATGAGGAATTTCAAAAAAGAGTAAGAGCAGGAGAATATCATTTCTTAAGTGAAGATTTGCAAAATAAAGACAGCGAGCATGATCCTATGGCTAAAAGGTCTTTGTATATTTTTGCTTTAGGGATTTTAACTATTATTTTTTTTGGTACTTTTACGAATTTATTGCCTCATTATGAGCTTGCAAATGGTAAAATAGAAAGACTTTCTACTCCAAATTTAATCCAAATGATCATGCTTGCAACAGCTTGTTTGATTATGCTTTTTGCTAAAGTTCCTGCTAATAAACTTGGTGAAGCTTCGGTATTTAGATCAGGACTTATAGGAGTTGTAGGGGTTTTTGGTATAGCTTGGATGACAGGAACATTTTTTGAAGCTTATAAGCCTTTATTTAGTGATTCTTTATCGCATATTGTAGAGGATTATCCGTATTTATTTGGGGTGGCTTTATTTGCCTTTTCTATGGTGATTTTTTCTCCTTCGGCAACAGTAGCTGCTTTGATGCCTTTGGGTGTGAGTTTGGGAATTCCTCCTCAAATTCTTATTGTGCTTTATCCTTGTGTGAGCGGAGATTTTATAGTCCCAGGAGCTAATCAAATAGCATGTGTGGCTTTTGATAGAACAGGCACAACAAAAATAGGTAAATTTGTAATCAACCACTCTTATTTAAGATCAGGTTTTGTTTTGATTATTAGTGCGACTATTGCAGGTTATTTTATCTCTAAGCTTGTATTTTAGCTTAGAGATTGTTTTTAAGTTTTTGTAAATACCTATAGACACTAGGTTCTGATATATTAAGCGACTTAGCAACTATAGGTATGCTTCCTTTGATGTTAAAAATTCCTTTTGAATGAAGCTTTTTAATAATCTCATCTTTTTGCTCAGTGCTTAAGCTATATCCTGAATTTAAATATTTTAAGTCTATGTTTTCAGCTAAAATATCTTCTATAGAATGGCTAAGTGTTTCTATATTACTCACATTGTGTAAATTTACATTGTTTTGATTATGAATATCTAACAAATCACTAAAATCATTGATTTTTTCAAGTTCTATGATTTTACTAATAGCATTTCTAAGCTCTGTGGTATCGTGATTTATACATAAAATTCCCACGATTTTATTTTGATTTTTAATGAAAAAAGTTGATCCAGTAACAATCTTAGACTTTCCAACCTTTGCTTTATAATCACATAAAAAATCTTTATTTAAATACTCTTTTTCTTGTACAAGCTCACTTGCAAAAGAAGTTAATGGAGAATTAATGGTTCTTCCACTAATGTGGTTATTTGCAATGGCTGCAATATATGAACCCTCAGGTGCAATCACATGAAAAACGATTTCATATTGATCCCCAAGCACCTGTCCTAAAAACTGAGTAAGTTTGATAAATAATTCTTTTTGTTGCTCATCCATGATCTAGACCTTTTTGTTGTTTTTTGTTATTTTACATAATATTTTCATCAAAGTTGTTAATATTTATAACAATAAAAAAAATTATTATTATGATAAAAAAATATTGACAATTTATTATTATGATGATAATATTATATTATGATTTCATTTAAACACAAGGAGTATACATGGCAAATTATCCAAAGGCTATAGGACCATATTCAGCTTATAGAGAAGCTAATGGTTTGTTATTTATTTCAGGACAACTTCCTATTAATCCAGAAAGTGGAAATATAGAAAGTGAAGATGTAAAAGAACAAACAAGACAATCATTGTTAAATATTAAGGCTATATTAGAAGAAAATAATCTTTATTTTAATAATGTAGTTAAAACAACTTGCTTTTTAGCAAATATTGATGATTTTGTGGCTTTCAATGAGGTTTATTCTGAATTTTTCACAGCTCCATATCCTGCAAGAAGTGCTTTTGCGGTAAAAGATCTTCCTAAGGGTGCTAAAGTGGAGATAGAGGTTATTGCTCATAAAGGATAGAGCATGTTGGGTTTATTTTTTGCAGGATGTTCTGTATTTTTACTTGTATTTATGCTCTATAAAAAAATCAACGCCCATATGGCGTTGCTTTTAAGTGGTTTATTCTTGCTAACTTTGGCAGGAATTTTTGGACTTTCTCCTATTATTAGTGAAAAGCAATCTTTACATTTAGGTCTTTTTGATATTTTCCAAGTAGTAAATACCAAAATGTCAAGTACTCTAGCAGGGCTTGGACTTACTTTAATGTGTATAGCAGGATTTTCTGCTTATATGGATCATGTAGGTGCAAGCTATGCTTTATTTAAAGTATTTGAAAGACCTTTAAAGGCAGTAAAATCACCTTATATTTTATTGCTAGTTTCATATTTTGTAATTCAGTTTTTAGTACTTTTTATACCTTCACATGCAGGTTTAGCGCTTTTGCTTATGGTTACAATGTATCCTATTTTGGTGCGTTCAGGTGTTTCTAAGCTTTCTGCACTTTCAATTATCGCTATTTGTCAATACATTGACCATGGTCCAGGTAGTGGCAATGTGATTTTGGCTGCAAAAACAGCTGAAATTGATCCAGCGGTGTATTTTGTACATTATCAGCTTCCTACAACTGTGCCTATTATCATAGCAGTAGGTATTGCGATTTATTTTTGCTCAAAATATTTTGATAAAAAAGAAAATTTTACATTTAACCGCGATGATGTTGAAAAAGAATTAGCAGAACATGATGGCAAAAATGAAGAGCTTAAAAAGCCACCTAGAATTTATGCAATTTTACCTATTATACCTTTAGTATTGATTTTGGGCTTTAGTAGTGTTTTGGATAGCATTATGGTGCTAATGGGATTTACTACCATGGAAGAAGTTAAAGCAGCTTCATCTACTGCTATTAGAATGAATGTTCCAGTTGCAATGATGATTTCAACCTTTATAGCGATTATTTTTGAAATCATTCGTTATAGAAGTTTGATTGATACTTTAAATTCTATTATGGTATTTTTCAAAGGCATGGGGCATTTGTTTGTAATCACCGTTTCTTTGATCGTTTGTGGTCAAGTTTTTGCAAGCGGACTTTTATCAGTTGGCTTTGTGGATACTTTAATAGGTTTTGCAAAAGATGCAGGTTTTGGAGTGCTTGCTATTATTATAGCAGTTTCTATTTTGCTTGCTGTATGTGCATTTTTAATGGGTTCGGGAAATGCAGCATTTTTCTCTTTTGCGCCACTTATCCCAAATATAGCAAAATCTTTTGGCGTTGAAACCATAGCTATGATAGCACCTATTCAAATCATGACAGGTTTTGGTAGATGTGTTTCGCCTATCGCACCTGCTATTTTGGCAATTTCAGCTATGGCTAAAGTAAATCCATTACAAGTTGTAAAAAGAACAGCCATTCCTATGCTTGTAGCTGCTATTGTTAATGTGATTATGACTTATATTTATCTATAAAAAGGAGTACAAAATGAACAACAAAACTAAATTAATCCATCTAGGAAGAGGCGATCAAAATGTCGAAGTAAGATCAGTTAATCCAACCCTAATGCGTGCATCAACTATACTTTTTAAAGATCATGCAACTTGGCAAAAATACCGCGAGCTAAGAAAAACAGATCGTGTTTTAAGTTATGGTGCTAGAGGAACGGCTACAAATTTTGAACTTGAAAAACTAATTTGTGCGCTTGAAGGAGGCCATAGAGCGCAACTTTTCCCAACAGGACTTGCAGCATTAGCTATGGTGCTTTTAAATTATGCTAGCAAAGATGCTCATTTTTTAATCACTGATGCTATTTATGGACCTGTTAGAACAATTTGTGATTTATTTTTAACTAAAATGGGCGTAGAAATTGACTTTTTAAAAGCTGATGCTTCTGATGTAGAAGAAAAAATCAAACCAAACACAAAATTAATCCTTTGTGAAAGCCCAGGTTCTATACTTTATGAAATTATAGATTTACCAAAACTATGCGAAATTGCACACAAACACAACATACCAGTAGCGATTGATAATACTTATTCAAGTGGGTATTTTTTAAATCCGCTTGAGCTTGGCGTGGATATTTCAGTGATTGCAGCGACTAAGTACTTAAGTGGGCATTCAGATGTTACTATGGGTATAGTAGTGATTAATGAAAAAGAATGGAAAAATTTTGACAAATTACCAGAAGCTTTAGGATTTACTACAAGTCCTGATGATGCTTATTTAGTGCTTCGTGGTATGAGAACTTTAGATGTAAGAATGAAAGCGCATGAAAAAAGTGCAGATGAGGTAGTAGAGTTTTTACAAAGTAGAAAAGAAGTTAAAACAATTTTTTATCCAAAATTAAAAACTCATCCAAACCATGAAGTTTTTATGCGCGATCATAAAGGTGCTAATGGTATGGTAACGATTGAATTTGCAGATGGTATTTCAAAAGAACAAGCCATTGAGTTTGTAGATAATTTAGAGTATTTTTCAATCGGTGCAAGCTGGGGTGGATATGAGAGTTTAGCTACTGTTACTACTCCACCAAGAACGGCAACAGATTGGAGCGCTAGAGGGCCTTTTGTGAGATTTCATATAGGTCTTGAAGATAGTAAGGATTTGATTGCTGATTTAAAACAAGCATTTGAAAAAATAAATTTTAAAGGATAAAACATGGGTGTGAGTGTATTTGATATGAGGTTGCTTCAAGATTCTTGGAGTACCCCTGCAATGAGAGCTATTTTTAGTGAAGAAAATAGAATTCAAAAATGGCTTGATGTAGAAGCTGCCCTAGCAAAAGCTCAAGCAAAACTTGGCATTATCCCTAATGAAGCAGCTATAGAAATAGCTAAAAAAGCGCATTATAAATTTATGGATATGGATTTTATTTTTGCTGAGTTTAAAAAGACTAAACACCCTTTAGTACCTACTGTGCGTGGTTTAGAAAAAGCTTGTGAAAATGGTCTTGGTGAATATGTACATTTTGGTGTAACAACACAAGATATCATTGATACAGGTATAGTTTTACAATTTAAAGAAGCTATGGCTTTAATCAAGCAAGATTTAAAAGATATAGCTAAAAATTTAGCAAAAATCGCAAAAGAGCATAAAAACACTGCGATGATGGGAAGAACCTTAGCTTTGCAAGCTTTACCTATAACTTTTGGACACAAAGTTGCAATTTGGCTTAGTGAGCTTAATCGTCACTATGAAAGAATTATTGAACTTGAAAAAAGATTATATGTAGGATTAATTGTAGGTGCAGTGGGAACTAAAGCAAGTTTAAGTGATAAGGCTAATGAAGTAGAAAAACTTACTTTAGAAAGCTTAGGTTTAGAAGTTCCTGATATCTCATGGCAACCAGCAAGAGATCGTTTCATTGAGCTTGGCTATGTTTTAGGTAATATCAATGCAACCTTTAACAAAATCGCACATCAACTTTTAATCTTAGCTCATAATGAAATCGATGAAATTGCTGAGCCTTTTGGAAAAGGTCAAGTAGGAAGTTCTACTATGCCTCATAAAAGAAATCCTGCAGTAAGTGAAAACGCAGTGACTGTGAGTAATGCCCTAAGAGCTAATATTGCAATTTTAAGCGATATAGAAAGACATGAGCATGAAAGAGATGGTCAAGTATGGAAAATGGAATGGAAGCTTTTGCCAGAAGCGTTTTTAATGCTTTCAGTAGTATTGGCAAATATGAAATTTGTCTTTGATGATTTAGAAGTTAAAAAAGACAAAATGTTAAAAAATCTTGATACGCTTAATGGCTTTGTATTAGCAGAGCGCGTGATGTTTGCTTTGAGTGATCATTATGGTAAGCAACATGCACATGAAATTGTTTATGAAAATGCTATGAGAGGCATAGAAAATCATAAAACTTTCAAAGAAGTTTTACTTGAAGATGAGCGTGTGAGCAAGGTTTTAAGTGAAAAAGATATTGATGTTTTAATGGATGCTACAACTTATGTAGGTTATGCACCAAAATTAGTTGATGAGTTCTTAGAAAAAATTGCTAATGCACCAATTCTAAAGTAGGAAAAAATGTATTTAAGTGAAAAACTAGCCGAATTTATCGTAAATTTAGACTATGAAGCTATTCCTAGTGAAGTAAAGCAAAGAGCAAAAGAGCTTATGCTTGATGCACTAGGAACAGCCCTAGCTGCTAAAAATGAAGCTTGTGTTTTAAATGCAACTAAGGCTTTTGAAGCTTTAAGCGTAAATCCTAGTGAAAAAATTTGGAGTGAAGATAAAAAGCTTGATGTAATTTATGCTGCGATGGTAAATGCTATTGCAGCGCATGCCCTTGATTTTGATGATACTCATACTGAAGCTATTTTGCACGCTAGTGCTATTTTAACTCCGCTTTGTTTAACTTATGGATTTAGTGTAAGTAAAGATGGAAAAAAAGTTTTAAAAGCTTTTATTGTTGGTTGGGAAATTGCTGCTAGAGTGGGTATAGCAAGCAAAGGAAGTTTCCATAAACGCGGCTTTCATACTACAGCTATAGCAGGAATTTTTGGTAGTGTAGCTGCAAGTTGTGTTTTACTTGATTTAAACAAAGAACAAATCATCAATGCTCTAGGTTTAGCAGGAAGTTTTGCAAGTGGGGTAAATGAGTTTTTATCTAATGGTTCTAATTCTAAAGTTTTACACATAGCTAATACTTTGAAAAATGGAATTTTAGTAGCAAATTTTGCAAAAGCTAATATGAGTGGACCTTTGAGTATATTTGAAGGAAGGGATAATATTTTTAGAACTTTTGGCTTAGAAGATGAGTGTGATAAAAATGAACTTTGTAAGGGCTTGAATGAAATTTGGCAAGTAATGCAAGTTTCGTTAAAACCTTATCCAAGCTGTCATTTTGCACATGGGCTTATTGATTGTGCTATGAGTTTAAGAAATGATGGCTTAAAAGCACAAGATATCAAAAGTATACATTGTTTTGTAGATGAGGTGCCAATTTCATTTATCTGTGATCCAATAGAAGCAAAATACACTCCACAAAGTGCTTATGCTGCTAAATTTTCCATGCCTTTTTTAATGGCTTTGGCATTTTTTGATGGTAAGATCACTTTAAAATCTTATGAAAATTTAAATAGAGCTGAACTAATAGAATTTGCTAAAAAAATTAGCTATGAAAAGAAAAAATCTAGCGGTTTCCCTAAATACTTTCCAGGACATTTAGAAGCTGTTTTAAATGATGGAAGAGTAATTAAAAAAGATGTACTGATTAATAAAGGAAATTTTGATAATCCTTTAAGTTTTGATGAATTAAAAGATAAATTTCTTTCTAATGCTAGCATAGCACTTTCTTTAGAAAAGGCTGAGGAATTAGTCAAAAAGCTTCAAAATTTAGAAAATCTAAATGATTTTGATTTCTAGCAATCTCATTTTTTGAGATTGCTTATTATTTTAAAAAAGAAATAATTTAATTTTTTATATAATGTTTTATCTTAGTTTTTGTAAGGAAAAACATGACTTTAGATACATTAAAAGATAATGAAGAAGCTATTATAGTAGGCTTTGAAGCAGATAAACAACTCCAAGCAAGACTTTTTAGTTTTGGTTTTGCAAAAAACAAAAAAGTTAAAAAAATTCGCTCTTCTATAGCAAATTCTACTATCATGGTAGAACTTGATACAACTTGCGTGATTTTACGTTCAAGTGAAGCAAAAATAATACAAATTTCAAAAGAGTTTTAATGAAAAAAATCATCATTGCTTTAGTAGGTCAGCCAAATGTCGGTAAAAGTTTATTAATTAACGCACTTTGTAAAGCTAATATGAAAGTTGGCAATTTTAGCGGTGTTACGGTTGAAAAGGCTGAGGCTAGATTAATTTATAAAAAATATGAGTTTAAATTTATAGATTTACCAGGAACTTATGCATTAGATGGTTATAGCGAAGAAGAAAAAATTACAAAAGATTTTTTAAAAAAAGGTGAATTTGATCTTGTAGTAAATGTGCTTGATTCTACAAATTTAGAGCGTAATTTGATTTTGAGTGCATCTTTAATAGAAGCTAAAACCAAAATGATTATGGCTTTAAATATGCAAGATGAAGCTAAAAATGAAGGTTTTAGTATAGATTTTAAAATTTTATCCCAACTTCTAAATACACCTTGTCTTGGTGTGTGTGCTAAAACTAAAGAAAATCTAAATGCACTTTTGGATTTAATCATTTCAACCTATGAAGCTAAATTTGAAGCTAAAGAGCGTGTTTATAGTGATATTATAGAAGAAGAACTTGTAAAAATAAGTGATTTTTTAAATCAAAATGAAATTACATATTTAGATTTTTCTACAAAAGATTTAGCGATAGCTTTGCTTAAAAATGAAGCTAATATAGTCATTTCACATGCTTTGAGAAAAATACTTGATGAAGCTTTAGAAAAAATTTATATGGCATATCATAGCAAAGATATAGAAAGTATTTTTAAAGAAGAGCTAATTGCTTTTGCAAATGGTATATGTGCTAAGGTTTTAAGTAAGGGTGTTAAGTATAAAAATCATACCAAAGAAATAGATTCTATTTTAATCAATAAATTTTTAGGAATTCCTATATTTTTGTTTTTTATGTGGGCTTTATTTCAGCTAACCTTTACTTTAGGTCAAATCCCTATGGATTATATAGAAATGTTTTTTGCTAATTTAGGTGATATGGTAAAGAATAATATTAGCAATGAATTTATCGCTTCAGCCTTAGCTGATGGTGTTTTAGGTGGGGTTGGTGCGGTTATAACTTTTTTACCAAATATTATGATTTTATTTTTTGGTATAGCCTTGCTTGAAACAACTGGATATATGGCTAGGGTTGCATTTTTATTAGATGGAATTTTATACAAATTTGGCTTGCATGGTAAAAGTTTCATCCCTTTAATCACGGGTTTTGGCTGTTCAGTACCTGCATTTATGGCTACAAGAACTTTAAAAAATAAAAAAGATAGATTATTAACTCTTTTTATTATTAATTTTATGAGTTGTGGTGCAAGGCTTCCTGTATATGTGCTTTTTGTTGGAGTGTTTTTTCCTGCTGATGTAGCGGGAAATTATCTTTTTGGGATTTATATTTTGGGTGCATTTTTGGGTTTGATTGCAGCTAAGATTTTAAGAATGAGTGCCTTTAGAGGACAAGATGAACCCTTTGTAATGGAAATGCCAAAATATAGAATGCCAAATTGGAATTTGGTATGGTTTATGGTGTTTAATAAAGCCAAAATGTATTTAAAAAAAGCAGGAACATTTATTTTGATAGCTTCTTTGCTTATTTGGTTTGCGAGTAATTTTCCTGCACAAGAAAATAATACTCAAGATGCCTTAACTCAAGAACTTCAGATAGAAAATAGTTATCTTGGACAATTTGGTAAAGCAATAGAGCCTATTTTTGCACCACTTGGTTTTGATTGGAAACTTAGTGTATCTTTGGTAAGTGGTTTAGCTGCTAAAGAAGTGATGATTTCTACTATGGGTGTGCTTTATTCTTTAGGTGATGAAGTTGATGAAACAAGTTTAAATTTACAAGAAGCTATAAAAGAAAACATCCCTTTTAGCACAGCAGTAGCTTTTATACTTTTTGTTATGATTTATAATCCTTGTTTTGCAGCAACTATAGTTTTTGCTAAAGAAGCAGGAAATAAAAAATATGCATGGTATCTTTTTATATTTACATCTTTATGTGCGTATTTGGTTGCTTTTGTAGGGATTAATATTGCTAAATTGATAATTTAATCATCTTTATGATGATTAAATTTCCATTTTTTGCTCTAAAGAGTGTTGCCAAAAGGCTGTTTCAAGTCTTACAGTAGTATAAAAAATTTCGTTTAATTTTTTAAATTTTTCTTCACTAATGCTATTTGCATAAGAATTAAAAAAGTCCTTAAATTCTTTAATTTCATCTTGAAATTCTTTACCCGCATAGGTTAAAATCCACTCTTTGTAAGGGTGATTTTCTAAACTTTTTTCATTAAGTCCTTTATAAATTTCTTCTCCTATGTATGCATAACCTATAGCACAAGCACTCAAAGCACATAGCATATCTAAATAATCTCCATTTTGCCCCACACTTAGTAAATATCTTGTATAAGCAATATTAGTTAAACTTTCATCTTTATAATCTAGTTTTTCTACATCAATACCTAGCTTTAAAATACTTCTATGAAGTTCCAATTCTCCTTCTAAAGTGTAGTTTTGATTTTTAATGGCAAATTGAATTTCTTTAGCATTATTTGCATTTAAAGCAAGCAGGGCATAGCATTTTGCGTAATTGTTTAAAAAGATATAATCTTGTTTAAGATAAAATAAAAATACATCTTTTTCTAAAGTGCCATTGTGAAGTTTTTTTACAAATTCATGATGGATGTATTGATCCCAAGTTTTTTTATTTTCTTTTATAAGTCTATCCAAAAGCATCATTTTCCTTTGTTAAAAATTAAGCTTTTATTTAAACACAGATAATTAAATTTTTCGTAATAATCTTTAATTTTTAACTTTTTAAACAAGAAATTTATTTTTTTATTGTAAAATGTGGTTTAATTTTTTAAACTAGGAGATAAAAATGGCAATTTTTGATGATGTAAAAAAAGTAGTTGTTGAGCAACTTAGTGTTGATGAAGATGCAGTTAAAATGGAATCTAAAATCATTGAAGATTTAGGTGCAGATTCTTTAGATGTTGTTGAATTAGTTATGGCTTTAGAAGAAAAATTTGATGTAGAAATTCCAGACAGTGATGCTGAAAAACTAGTAAAAATCGAAGATGTTGTTAATTATATAGAAAATCTTCAAAAATAATTTTAATTTTTAATAAGGAGTGCGGTTTGAAACGCGTTGTAGTAACAGGTATAGGAATGATCAATGCCCTTGGCTTAGACAAAGATAGCTCATTTAAAGCAATTTGTGATGGTAAAAGTGGCATTGATAAAATCACCCTTTTTGATACCACTGATTTTCCAGTGCAAATTGCTGCTGAAGTAAAAAATTTTGATCCTTTAAGTGTCTGTGATGCTAAAGAGGTTAAAAAAATAGATCGTTTTATACAACTTGGTATTAAAGCAGCAAGAGAAGCTATGGAAGATGCTAAATTTGATGAAACTTTAAACAAAGAAGAATTTGGTGTAGTTTCAGCAGCTGGTATAGGTGGTTTACCAAATATAGAAAAAAATTCCGTTACTTGCGCACAGCGTGGACCACGTAAAATTACTCCTTTTTTCATACCATCGGCTTTAGTTAATATGCT
The DNA here is from genome assembly GCF_025771645.1 of Campylobacter sp. IFREMER_LSEM_CL2256. NCBI lineage: Bacteria > Pseudomonadati > Campylobacterota > Epsilonproteobacteria > Campylobacterales > Campylobacteraceae > Campylobacter > Campylobacter sp. IFREMER_LSEM_CL2256. The sequence continues at coordinate 29,651 of NZ_JAKMQQ010000002.1, read as the reverse complement.
TGGTGGGATTATTTCAATCGAACATGGATTACAAGGACCAAATATCTCATGCGTAACTGCTTGCGCAGCGGGAACTCATGCCATAGGCGAAGCTTATAAAAGCATAGCTTTAGGTAGTGCGGATAAAATGCTTGTAGTAGGAGCTGAAGCAGCTATTTGTGCTGTGGGTATAGGTGGCTTTGCTGCTATGAAAGCTCTTTCTACTAGAAATGATGATCCAGCTAAGGCTTCAAGACCATTTGATAAAGAAAGAGATGGTTTTGTGATGGGTGAGGGTGCTGGTGCTTTAGTGTTTGAAGAATATGAGGCTGCTAAAAAGCGTGGAGCTAAAATTTATGCTGAGTTAGTAGGTTTTGGCGAAAGTGCAGATGCACATCATATCACTTCGCCTACTTTAGAAGGGCCATTGCGTGCTATGAAAAAAGCTTTAAAAATGGCAGGAAATCCAAAAGTAGATTATATTAATGCACACGGAACTTCTACTCCAGTAAATGATAAAAATGAAACAGCAGCTATTAAAGAACTTTTTAAAGATCAAATTCCTTTAGTTAGTTCTACAAAAGGTCAAACAGGTCATTGTTTGGGTGCTGCTGGAGCTATTGAAGCTGTTATTTCTTTAATGGCACTTGATCAAGGTATATTACCGCCAACTATCAATCAAATCGTAGCAGATGAAAATTGCGATCTTGACTATATACCAAATACTGCAAGAAAAAGTGAAGTTAATGTAGTAATGAGCAATTCTTTTGGTTTTGGTGGAACAAATGGTTGTGTGATTTTCAAAAAAGTAGATTAATATGGCTTCTTATTTAGATTTTGAAAAAAATATTCAGCAAATCGATGAGGATTTAGCAAATGCTAAAATCAAAGGCGATGATGAAGCAGTAAAAATTTTAGAAAAAAATCTTGAAAAAGAAACTCAAAAAGTTTATAAAAATTTAAGCGATTACCAACGCTTACAGCTTGCAAGACATCCTGATCGTCCTTATGCACTTGATTATATTCAAGCTATATTAAGTGATGCTTATGAAATTCATGGCGATCGTGCTTTTAGAGATGATCCTGCTATTGTGTGTTATGCAGGCTATATAGGTGGTAAAAAAGTTATTGTTATAGGTGAGCAAAAAGGTAGAGGTACTAAAGATAAACTTCATAGAAATTTTGGTATGCCTCATCCTGAAGGTTATAGAAAAGCTCTAAGAGTGGCAAAAATGGCTGAAAAATTTGACATACCGGTGTTATTTTTAGTAGATACTCCGGGTGCTTACCCAGGAGTAGGTGCTGAAGAGCGTGGTCAAAGTGAGGCTATAGCTAGAAATTTATATGAGTTAAGTGCCCTTAAAACAATCACTATAGCAGTAGTTATAGGTGAAGGTGGAAGTGGTGGTGCTTTAGCCATAGGAGTAGCTGATAAACTTGCTATGATGAAAAATTCAGTTTTTTCTGTGATTTCACCTGAGGGTTGTGCTGCTATTTTATGGAATGATCCATCAAAAAGTGAAGCTGCTACTAAGGCGATGAAAGTAACTGCTGATGATTTAAAAACTCAAGGTTTAATAGATGATGTTATTGAGGAACCAATGAGTGGAGCTCATAGAGATAAAGAAAATGCGATTAAAAATTTGAGTGATTATGTCTTAAAAGCTATAGAAGAATTAGAACAATACGATAAACGTGAATTAGCTGCATTAAGAATGCAAAAAATCTTTAAATTTGGAGCTTTTGCTGAATGATTTGCATTTTTATGCAAATTTCAACTTTTTTTAAAAAAACTATTGTATAATTACAACTTCAATTCAGTGGTTGGATAGCTCAGTCGGTAGAGCAGCAGACTGAAAATCTGCGTGTCGGCAGTTCGATTCTGCCTCTAACCACCATTCATTTTCTATTATAAAAATCATCTAATTTTTGAAGTTCATTTTCGTTAAATCCTGCTTGAATTCTAGCTGTTTTGTTATATACTTTTCCTAAAAGATTAAATTCTTTATATTTGGCGCAAAGATCAAGATAACTATCATTTTCTTTTTTTACATAATTCCACCAAAAATCCCCTTTATTTACATGTTTAATCTCATCATTTAGTATAATGGTAAAAATTTCACTAAATAAACTTTTTATAGGATGATTAGTTGTGTTTAATTTTTCTAAGACGAAAGGATTAGCATCAAGTCCTTTTGCTTCAAGCCCTCTATGAACTATGCCCATTCTATGAGCAAGGTTATCTTTGGTTAAAAACAAGGCTTTTTCAAGATTATCATGCGCATGGAAATCTCCATATTTAAAACCAAGTTCATTTAAAGTTTTTTCTAAAAGTAAAAAATGCTTAATTTCTTCATCAGCTACCTCAAGCCAATCTTGATAAAATTTCAATGGCAAGTTTTTAAATCTATAACTAGCATCCAAGGCTAAGTTTATAGCACTATATTCTATATGTGCAACTGAATGTAATATTTTTGCTAAAGATAAAGTGCTATTTGCTTCTTTTGGACGCCTTATTTTCATAGGATGAAGGATTTTAACTTGTGAGTTTTCACAAATGATCGCTTTATGAGAATGATTAAAATCATACAAATTAGATTTAAAATTTTCATAAAATTCATTAAATAATTCAATCTTTTTAAAAATATCTTTGTGGTATAAAATTTTTTCTAATTCTTCAAAGAAATTTCTTTTCATTTTTAAACCTTGTTAAATATTATATAAGATAAAAAAGTATAATATAAAAATTTTGAAAATTTAAAAAGGTTTGCTAAAAATATGTTTAATGTCATACATGCTCTTTTTTTTAGAGAGTTAAAGACAAGATTTGGTATTAATAAATATTTGGGCTATTTCTGGGTGATCGGAGAGCCTATGATGGTGGTTTTGGCAATCACTTCTATTATAGCAGCTATTAGAGAATTTCATCATCAAATCATGCCTGAAGGTATTTCTATCTTTTTATTTTTAGCAGTAGGGATTATACCTTTTTTTATGTTTAGAAGCATTATTACTCAGCTTTTAAATGGCATAGGTGCAAATCTAGCTCTTTTTGCTTATAAACCTATTCGCCCTATACATGTTTTTATTGCTAGAGCCATGCTTGAATTTTGTATTTATTTTACTATTTTTATTTGTGTGATGTTTTTAGCAGGTTGGTTTTTGCATATGCAAGTTATACCTAAGCATTTTTTAGAAGTGATGTTTTCGTTTTTTTTGCTTGTGGTGTTTGGCTTTGCTATGGGAATGTGTTTTGCTATAGCAGGACATTTTGCAGAGCCTTTAAAAATGGCATTAAATTATTTAAATATAGTTTTATACTGGACAACTTTGGTGGTATTTCCTATATGGATAGTTCCAAAACCTATTTTAGACATTTTATATTATAATCCACTTTTGCATATTATGGAACTTTTAAAATATAATTTTTTTCAAAATTATCCATTGCTTAATGATTATAATTATTATTACCCTATTGCATGTTTAAGTGTGATTTTGTTTTTAGGATTGTTTTTTTATTATTTTACTAGAGAAAAGTTGATAGCAGTGCGATGATAAAATTAGTTAATTTAACCAAATCTTTTCCTTTACGCAATGGTGGAAGGCATTATGTTTTTAAAAACTTAAGTTTTGAATTTCCTGAAAATTGCAGTATAGGTTTAATGGGGCGCAATGGTGCTGGAAAATCTACTTTAATGAAACTTTTAAGTGGCTCCTTGCTTCCTGATAGAGGTAAGATTATAACTAATAAAAAATTATCTTGGCCTTTAGGCTTGGCAGGTGCGTTTCAACACAGACTCTCAGCAAGGGACAATGCACGTTTTGTGGCCAGAGTATATGGTTATAAAGGAAAAGCTTTAGAAGAAAAGATTAAATTTGTGGAAGATTTTGCTGAGCTTGGTAAATTTTTTGATGAGCCTATGAACACTTATTCAGCAGGTATGAGCGCTAGAATATCTTTTGGCTTAAGTATGGCATTTGATTTTGATTATTATTTAATTGACGAAGCAGGTGCTGTGGGGGATCCTAAATTTAGAGAAAAAAGCTCTAAAATCTATAAAGAAAAGCTAAGCAGGTCAAAAGTTATCATGGTTTCACACAATGTAGCTGAAATTAAACAATGGTGTGATAAAATTATATTCATGCAAGATGGACAAGCTACTATATATGATGATGTAGATGAGGGCATAGCGGTGTATCAAGGAAAAATAAATGCAAAATGATGTATTAAAAAAGTTTAAAAATTTAAAGATACTTAACTCTTTCAAAATAGTGTTGATTTTAACAGCATTTGTTGTATTTTATTATATTTTTATAGCAGCAAATCGCTATGTGAGTGAAAGTGTTTTAAGTGTGAAATCAACCACAGGAGATAGCGGAGCTATCACCGGAATTGCCGCATTTTTGACTAATAATTCTTTTTCAAGCGAGGATATAACCTTCTTAAAATCTTACATCCATTCTTTAGATATGCTAAATATTTTAGAAGAAAAAATCCAAATTCGTGAGTTATATCAAAAACAAAAACTTGATTTTTTTTATAGTATTTCTTCATCAGCTGACCAAGAGGATTTTTTAAAATATTATCAAAACCGTGTTAAGATTATTCAAGAAAACTCAGCCAATGGACTTTTGCGTATAGAAGTTGAAGGTTTTGACCCGCAAAGTGCACATTTGATAGCTTCAACTATAGTTAAAGAAAGTGAAAAATTTATCAATGAAATTTCACACAAAGCTGCAAGAGATCAAATGCAATTTGCTGAAGAAGAGCTTTTACAATTTAAAAAAAGATATCAAAAGGCTAAAGATGAGCTTTTAGCTTTTCAAAATAAATATGGGGTATTTGATCCACTTAAACAAGCAGAAGGTACTCTAAAACTCATAGCCGAACTTGAATCAAAAATAGCAGCCAAAGAAGCTGAGTTTTTGATGATGCAAAGTTATATTAATGATAATGCACCGCAAATTGTCACTATAAAAAGTGAAATCACAGCTTTAAAAAAACAACTTCAAAAAGAAAAATCTAAGGTTTCATCCCCAAAATCTTCTCAAAAACTTAATGATCTTGCAGCTAAATTTCAAGATCTAACCATAGAAGCAGGTTTTGCAGAAAGTGCTTATACAGCTGCATTAAAAGCTTATGAGAGTGCTAGGATAGAGGCATTAAGAAAGATAAAGCAGGTAGTTATAGTGCAAAGTCCAAGTTTACCTCAAAGTGCTAAATACCCAGAAGCTTTGTATAATATACTCACGGCTTTTATGATTTTATCTTTGATTTATGGAATTGTTAAATTTATTAAAATGATTATAGAGGAGCATAGATACTAATGAAAAAGATATTTTTATTTTTACTTTTACCTTTGTTTTTATTTTCAGCGGTAGATGTTTCTCAAATTGCAAAAATTCAAAATCAATCATTAGCTCCATCTTTAGAGCCAAAAATTATAAATTATGATAACAGCCAAAGTGATTTTAATCAAACTCAAACACCTATTACTAAAGTATTTGGTGCACATTTATTTAATGGTAATTTTACTAAATTTACTCAACATGTTTATAATCCTGACTATAAACTAGCAGTAGGTGATAGGATTAATGTAAAAATTTGGGGTGCGGTAGAGTTTATACAAACCTTAACAGTAGATTCTCAAGGAAATATTTTTATACCAAAAGTAGGCGCGATTAATCTTTTGGGTGTGAAAAATAGTGCTTTGGTACAAGTTATTACAAAAGCTATTAATAAAATTTATAAAAGCAATGTCTATGTATATGCGGATATGGATATTTATCAAAATGTATCGGTATTTGTTACAGGAAATGTAAATCAACCTGGTCTTTATCAAGGACTAAGTTCAGATTCTATTATACAGTATTTAGATAAAGCAAGTGGAATTAATTTAGAATATGGTAGTTTTAGAGATATTCAAATTTTAAGAGATAATAAAGTCATTAAAAAGATAGATTTATATGACTTTTTACTTAAAGGTCAGCTTGATCTTTTCCCTTTTAGAATGGGCGATGTGATTTTAGTAGGTAGTGTGCAAAAGTATGTTTTTGTAGAAGGAGATGTGCAAAAGCCTTTTAGATTTGAGTTAAGTAACGATATTTTAAATTTAGAAGATATAGCAAGGGTTGCAGGAGCTAAGCCTATAGTAACTAATGCTGTGGTAAAAAGCTATAGAGATGATCATAAATTACATGTAGATGCGTATAGTAAAAAGCAATTTTTAGGTGTGAAGTTATACAATGGCGATGAGATAGAGTTTAGACCTGATTATACAGCACAAAATATTAGCATTAGTATAGAAGGTGAACATAGTGGTCTGCACTCAGTGGTGATAAAAAAAGGTACAACTTTAGCTGAACTTGCTAAAATGATTACAATTAATGATCAATCAAATATTAATGCCTTGCAAGTTTTTAGAAAAAGCGTAGCAGCTACTCAAAAACAACTTATAGAAGCTCAGCTTAAAGAGCTTGAAACACTAGCTTTAACAAGTTCTTCAGTAAATGCTGAGCAAGCTAGCATTAGAGCTACTCAAGCTAAGACGATTTTAGAATTTATTGCACGTGCAAAGCAAGCCCAGCCAAAAGGACAAATCGTTATAGACAATATCAAAGCGTATAATTCTATAGTATTAGAAGAAGGCGATGTAGTGAATGTGCCTAGTAAAAATAATCTTGTTTTAGTTCAAGGTGAAGTTTCTATACCAGGTGCATTTGTCTATATGGATAAAGAAAAATTAAAGTATTATATTAACCTAGCGGGTGGCTTTAGCGATAGAGCTGATATATCAAGAGTTTTGGTAATCAATGCTAATGGTAAAGCAACTAAATACAGCGGTAGAGGTTCAGCGGATATCAAAGCAGGAGATTCTATTTTAGTTTTACCAAAAGTAGATAGCCAAAATCTCCAAATTTTTAGCATGTTAACACAAATTTTATACCAAATAGCTATTGCAACTAATGTAGTGCTAAATATATAGGAATTTAGATGAGTCAAATGGATGCGATTGAAATGGCCAAAGAAGTTTTTGAGATAGAATCAAAAACAATTTTAGATTTACGTGATAATTTAGATGAAGGTTTTAATAAAGCCATTGAACTGATTTTATCTATCAAAGGCAGATGTGTAGTAAGTGGTATGGGTAAGTCAGGCCATATAGGAGCTAAGATAGCTGCGACCTTAGCTAGCACAGGTACTCCAAGCTTTTTTATGCATCCAGGTGAAGCATTGCATGGAGATCTTGGTATGCTTACAAGCGAGGATGTGCTTTTAGCTATTTCAAATTCAGGAGAAACTGAAGAAGTTTTAAAGCTCATACCAGTGATTAAAAAAAGAAAAATTCCTTTGATCGTCATGACGGGAAATCAAAACTCCACTTTAGCTAAGCAAGCAGATATTTTTATAAACATAGCAGTAAAAAAAGAAGCTTGCCCACTTCAGCTTGCTCCAACTTCTTCTACCACCGCTACTTTAGCTATGGGTGATGCTATAGCAGTAGCTTTGATGAGAGCAAGGAACTTTAGACCTGATGATTTTGCTTTATTTCATCCAGGAGGAAGCTTGGGTAGGAAGCTTTTAACTAGGGTGGGTGATTTGATGGTGTCAAATAATTTACCTATAGTAAGCCCTGAGAGTGAATTTAATGAATTAGTTGATGTGATGACTAGCGGTAAGTTAGGACTTTGTATAGTACTTGAAAATGAAAAGCTAGTTGGGATCATCACAGATGGAGATTTAAGAAGGGCTTTAAGGGCAAACGATAAGCCAAGATTTGATTTTAAAGCTAAAGAAATCATGAGCGAGAGTCCAAAAACCATAGAAGCTAGCGCTATGGCAAGTGAAGCAGAAGAGCTTATGTTAAAACACAAAATCAAAGAAATAGTTGTCACTCAAAATGAAAAAATAGCAGGTATTATACAACTTTATGCGATAGGCAATGTTTAAATTTTTTTATGATACATTAAAAAACTAAAAAAGTTGGAGAAAATGAGAAAGATTTTAGTTGTTTTTGGAACAAGACCAGAGGCTATAAAAATGGCTCCATTGGTTAAAATAATGGAAAATAGAAATGATATAGATTTTAAAATTTGTGTGACCGCACAACACAGACAAATGCTAGATCAAATTTTAGATGTTTTTGATATTAAGCCAGACTATGATTTAAATATCATGAGTGAAAATCAAGATTTATATGATATTACATTTAAAATCCTTTGTGGTATGAAAAATATATTGAATGATTTTAGACCAGATGTTGTTTTAGTGCATGGAGATACCACTACTGCAAGTGCTACAGCATTGGCAGCTTTTTATCAAAAAATAAAAGTAGCACATATTGAAGCAGGGCTAAGGACTTATAATCTTTACAATCCTTGGCCAGAAGAGGCAAATAGACAAATTGTCGGTGTTTTATCAGGTATTCATTTTGCTCCGACAACTAAGAGTGCCGAGAATCTTATAAAAGAAAGGAAAGATGAAAAGAACATTTTTGTGACTGGTAATACTGTTGTTGATGCATTATTTTATATGGTAAAAAAAATAAAAAATGATACAGCATTTAAGACAAAAATTTTATCTTCTATTGATAATGAATATAGAAAAAGTGAAAATAGAAAATTTATTCTAGCTACAGGACATCGTAGAGAAAATTTTGGTAAAGGCTTTTTGCAAATTTGTGAAGCATTAAAGACTATAGCAATTAATAATCCAAATATTGACATAGTTTATCCTGTTCATCTAAATCCTAGTGTGCAAAAACCCGTAAAATCAATTCTTTCAGATATAACTAATATTTACCTTATAAATCCTCTTAAGTATGAAGAGTTTATATATCTTATGTCAAACTGCTATTTTATTATTACAGATTCTGGTGGTGTACAGGAAGAAGCTCCTAGTCTTGGAAAACCTGTATTGGTAATGCGTGAAACAACAGAAAGACCAGAAGCCATAGAAGCTGGAACAGTGAAGTTAGTGGGTACTTGTAAAAGTAGCATTGTCAAAGCAGCTCAAGAGTTGATTGATGATGAAGATGAATATAAAAAAATGAGCAAAGCAAGCAATCCTTATGGAGATGGTAAAGCTTGTGAGAAAATTTTAGAGATATTAATAAAAAAAGGAGACTGTTGTGATTGATAATTTTAATAAAGTGTGTATAATAGGTCTTGGATATATAGGGCTTCCTACAGCTGCTGTTTTTGCTAGTAGAAAAGTTAAAGTTTTGGGTGTAGATATAAATCAACAAGTAGTAGATACTCTAAATCAAGGAAAAATTCATATTGTAGAACCTGAATTAGATATTTTGGTACATACTGTTATGAAAGATGGTTATTTTAAAGCAGCAACACTGCCGGATGAAGCAGATGCTTTTATCATTGCAGTACCAACTCCTTTTAAAGAGGAAGATCATGAGCCCAATTTGGATTACATTAAGGCAGCGTCAAAATCAGTAGCAAAAGTCCTAAAGAAGGGAAATTTAGTGATTTTAGAGTCAACATCTCCAGTTGGAGCAACAGAACAAATGGCTAAATGGCTTGCAGATGAAAGACCTGATTTGACTTTTCCTCATCAGATCGGTGAAGAATCCGATATTAAGATAGCTCATTGTCCAGAAAGAGTTCTACCTGGACAGGTTATAAGAGAACTTGTTGAAAATGATAGAATTATTGGAGGTATGACACAAAAATGCACAGAACAAGCAGCAAATCTATATAAAATTTTTGTTCAAGGTGAATGTATTAAAACTAATGCTAGGACAGCAGAAATGGCAAAACTTACAGAAAATTCGTTTAGAGATGTAAATATAGCTTTTGCTAATGAATTATCTATTTTATGCGACAAATTGGATATAAATGTATGGGAGCTTATAAAACTTGCCAATCGTCATCCTAGAGTAAATATCTTGCAACCTGGTTGTGGAGTTGGTGGGCATTGTATAGCAGTGGATCCGTGGTTTATAGTACATCAAAATCCAAATGAAGCTAAAATGATAAAAACAGCTAGAGAGGTTAACGATAATAAACCAAATTTTGTTATACAAAAAATTAAAGAAAGAGTAAAAGGCATACTGCAACCTAAAATTGCCTGTTTAGGTTTAGCGTTTAAACCAGATATTGATGATTTAAGAGAATCTCCAGCCTTAGATATAGTTATTAAACTTGCAAAAGAAGGAGCTTATCAAATATTAGTTGTAGAACCAAACATAAAACAACTTCCACGAGACCTGCAAGATAAAGCAAATATAAAATTAGTTTCTTTAGTACAAGCTTTAGATGAAGCAGATATTATTGCGGTATTGGTCAAACATAAAGAATTTGTTGGTATTCAAAAGAATACTATGTGTTTTTGCGGTGAGTTGTGATGCAGAATAATCTTATTGATTTTTGGAATCATCGACATGGAAAGTTGGGCTTATATTCAGGTGGAGATAAGGGTATAAGCGATCATGAAAATTTTGAATTTTATGTTTATAGGCTATCAGTAATACTGAAATTGATTAGTAAATATAATATAGGAAAAAGACCTCTAGATGTTTTGGATGCAGGATGTGGAAAAGGATTTTTTTCTAATGGTTTATTTTCCGCAGGGTATTTTGTAACTGGAATAGATAGTAGTATTAATGCAATTAACTATTGTAAGGAGAGATATCCAGATATTTTTTTTAAACAAGGTAATATTGATAGTTGTTTTTTATACCAAGCATTCGATGTAATTATATGTATAGATGTAATGTTTCACATTGTAGAAGATAGTTCTTGGGAGAAATCTATAAAAAATTTGGCATATCATGCAAAAAATAACTCGATAATTATTATTTCTGATTGTGTGGATGCAGTTGATAATGAGAAAATGATAGGGGAAAAAGTGAAATATATCAAATATCGTAATAAAGAAAAATACAGTAAAATACTAGAGTTATTTGGATTTTATTTAAAAAATATAGTTTCATATGAAGTTTTATCAAATAAAAATAGTTTTATGGTTTTTCAAAGAAAAGGTTGATTATTATGAGAATTGTTGATATTATAAATTATTTTAAGGAAAGCAATTTTAATAGGATAGTTAATTTAGTTGAAAATGAGAATATCAAGTCGTATTGTAAAATTTCAGATGATTTTCCTCTACCTTATAGTGATAAATTACAAGAAATAAAAAATAAAACAATTGTATTAGTTGATCCCAATAAAATGCTTGAAATTGGAAAAATATTTGAATTAGATTTGGCTGTAATTTGTTTTTGTACTAAAAATGAAATGATTGCTTATACAAATTTAAGTAATTTGTTTAGTAGATATAAATTAGAAATTATTAATATTCAATATACTAATCTTGATTTGATAGCAATTTTAGCTGTAAAAAATATTAATATTCAATATAATGATGAAAAAATGATACTTGATCAAAAATGCGAAATTTTATCTAAAGAATTGGAAAATTATAAAGGTTCTAGGTTAAAATATAAACGTTTATATGAAAACCTATCTAAGGAACTAAATAATTATAGAGTAATATGCAATGAGCAGATGAGATCTAATGAGATTTTATCTAAAGAATTGGAAAATTATAAAGGTTCTAGGTTAAAATATAAACGTTTGGCTAGTTTCTATGAATTTAAGTATACTCAATTAAAACAGCAAAAGATACTTAGGTTATTTTTAAAAATACAAAAGTTATTTCATTTTTTTAGAAAGCGAAAATCGCATCTAGTATTGGATGCTAAAACAGAAGATCTATATAAAGCGGTTTATACCAATATAAAACTAAATGAATTTGTTAGACGTCATCAAGACAAACCAGTTATTTTGCTATACGGAGATATAAATCTTAATATTGTTGACGGATCTTCAATATGGTTATCTTCTATTTTTAATTTAGCTATTTTAGAGGCACATGTAATTGTTTTTTCTAAAGTGAATGTTAAAAATAATTTGGTAGTTTCAAATTTTATAAACAAAGGAGAATTTGACTATCTACTTCTTGAACCAAAAGATTTAAATCTAAAAGAGGGTTTATCTATAGAAAAAGTATCTCAAATATTGAATTATATTGATTTTTTTGTGCCAAATATTCAACTTTTAATATCTAGGGGTATTGTAATAACTCAAGAATTGATTAAAAATAATAATTTTAAATATAGGTTAGTTCCATATTTAACTGATTTTTATGATTTGAATGAAGAGGGAATTCAATTAAAGAAAACAATGGATAGTTTTTTTAAAAATACCAATCGTCATGTTAAATTTTGGTTATGGCAAACTCAGGAGATGAAAGAATTTGTTGAAAAAAATACGGGTATTATATTTGATAATAGTTATTATTTTCCTCCTATTGTTTTTTCAATGAGTGATGATAAAAAACAAAATTATATGAAAAAATCGGACGAGATTGTTATAGGTTATGGTGGAAAAATTCAACCAGAATGGGGAATTTTGGAATTAATTTTAAAAACTAAAGAATTAAATGATAAAGGTAAAAAAATAAAACTACTAATTGTATCTAGTAAAATTAGTGCAAGAAGCTCTTTTAGGCATTCAGAAGATTTTGTCGAAAAAATAAAAAAATATTTAACATTTGATTTTATAGAATTTTATTCAAATTTAAATCGTGAACAAACTTTAGAAAAATTGTGCTCCGTGGATTATCTTTATGGATTTAGACCGGAATATTTTGAAGAGTATACTTTAGAAATTTCAACAAAAATTTTAGAAGCACTAGTTTTAGAAAAACCTATAATTTGTTATCCAAATAAAATAAATCAAAAACTTTTTGGGTTTCAATATCCATATTTTATTAAGGATATTAACGAACTAGATAAAATTATAGAGAATAAACCTCAAGATAAAATTGACTATAAATTATTAGTTTCGCAGTATTTGTATGAAAATCGTAGGAATTTTTTTAAGGATAAAATTTTTGATGTAAAAAATAAAAAAATTACAATTGCAAGCCATGATTATAAATTTATAGACCATTTTTATTCTTATTTAAAGTCTATTGGTTTTATGGTAGATAAGGATCTATGGGAATGGGGGGATAGTAAATATTTAGATAGAAGTGTACATTGTTTAAATAGTTCCGATGTAATACTTTGTGAATGGGGGTTAGCTAATGCTGTATGGTATTCAAAAAATATAAATTCAGGTAAAAAATTATATATCAGATCTCATTTGCAAGAAATCAACCAAAAAGCAAAGAAATTTGGTCATCAAATTGAAATAAATAATGTTGAAAAAAATATATTTGTATCTGAAAGAGTAAGGGATATTGCTTGTAATTTATTTTCGTGGAATATTTGTAAAACAAGTATTATAAATAATTATATTTTACATAGTGATTTTACTATAGGCAAGAATAAGAAATTTTCATTTAACTTTGGTATGGTTGGCATAACACCACAAAGAAAAAGACTAGATAGAGCACTTGATTTAATGGAGTTAGTTTTAAAAAAATATCCTACAGCAAAATTATATATAAAAGGAGTTCGTCCTGAGCAATATGAATGGATGCATGCTCCGGGAAGAATTCATGAGCTTGAGTATTATTATAACGAATACAAAAGAATTGAACAGAATATTCTTTTGAAAAATGCAGTAATATTCGATGAATACGACAACAATATGCCAGAATGGTATCAAAAAATAGATTTTATTTTATCTCCCAGTGATTTTGAATCATTTCATTACGCATTGGCTGATGGTATTGTTTCTGGATGTATTCCTATAATATGGAATTGGGAGGAATCTAGCGTTATTTATAAAAAAGATTGGATAATTAATAATGAGCAAGAGGCTTTAAAATACATTCAAGAAATAATACACAATAAAGATAAAATAAATCAAATACGTTCGGAAAATAGAAATTTTATAATTAACAAATATGGTTATGAAAAAATATATCACCAGCTAATGGAGTTGCTTTATGGTTTTAAATAATTATTTTTGGACAGATAAAAGTATTGAAAGAAATAAAATTACAGAAAAATATGAAATTTGTCAAAGTGCTATTTTTTTTGCATTTCTTAGAGATTTTTCTTGCGAATATGTTTTAGATATAGGAGCTAATATCGGATATTATTCTTTACTTTCTGCGCTTGATAATAAAGTTGAAAAAATATACTCTTTTGAGGCGATTGATGATACCTATGATGTATTAATAGAGAATATTAAGCTGAATAAAATGGAAGGTAGAATAAATGCTTACAATATCGGTGTTTCTAATTTTACCAAAGAAGTATCTTTTCTTGTCCAATCAAAGATTCTTTCTGGTATAAACTGTTGCGAGACTACTACGTTTCATAATGCAAATCTTTTTGAGAATAAAAAGAAAGTAAAATGTATTTCTATAGATCAATTCGAACCTATGAAATCATTTTTTAAAAAAAATATTATGATAAAGATTGATGTAGAAGGACATGAAATTTGTGCATTAAATGGAATGTTAAATTTGCTTAGAGATAATTATTGTTTAATCCAAATAGAATGTTATCAAGGTAATAAAAATACAGTTATTGATTTTTTTCAAAGAATAAATTATGTAAATATTTTTACTATTGATAATGATTTATATTTTACAAATCATAAATTGTATTATGACGATAGTGTTATTAAAAAAATTATTTCAGTTGGTTTAAAACTCATTATTGATAATAATTTAGAAAAATTTCCAATTGCATTAAAAAATCATCTTGATTGTAATACTAAGATTGAAGACAATGTATTATCTATAAGTGTTAATTGTGATAAATTAAAACACGTAATGGATTTATCAAAAATAGAATATGCTTTTTATTTGATGATAAATGGAAAAATATTTCAAAAATTTCCTTATATTGATTGTTGTAAATTTGATATTAATCTGAAAGAATATCAAGGTAAAATTTCTGGGAATAATTTGGCAATCCGTGTCTTTGTTAGAGAAAAAAATAATTTTGGAAAAAATTTAAATAAAGTTTTCTATGTAAAATCTTAACTTGATAAGGCATATGATGGTATGGAAAGAGCAAGATTTAAAAAAATTGGCATTCGATCAAAAAAAAGAAAAAAATTATATTGTAATTGACTTTTTATCTGTGTTGCAACTTGATTGTATTGTGATCAATGCATCTTTATTAAAAGATTTTTTTTATTCAATAGATGAGATAGAGTGGAAGAAAATTGATTTTGAAAAACAGTATGTTGGTAATGCTATTAAATTATACATAAGTTTGAAAACACGTTATATTAGGTATGTTCAACCTGAAATTAATATTGAATTTTACACTCGAAAGTTTCCAGGGTTGGTTGTTGCTGCAAGATCTGATGGTTTAGGTGCTAGATTTATGCCTATTTTAAATGCGCTTTGTTTGTCAGATTATACAGGCTTTAAATTTGGATTTGTATGGCCAAATTCTAATCGTTCTGATGTTTCAAAAAAATATAATGAAATATGTTTAAAAGATAATAGATCTTGTATGACTTTACCAGATGAAAAGTATATTTTCAATTCAGATTTTATAAGGGATTATTCATATACTGGAATCTTATCTTCTAATAGAGGTCTTATTGGAAAAAAAGTTTATTATAAAAAGCTACTTCAAACACCTTATGATTTTGATTGGGGATGGTATATTTCACATACTACTTCTCAGGTCTGTATGCCTAAAATAGATATTAACTATGCAAAAAAGTATAAAATGTATTGGAATAAGATTCAATTTTCAGATCATATAAAAAATATAATTTCTCAAGCAGAGTGTGATGTGAAAAAAATTGGTAAATTTGTTGCAATACATATTAGAACAGGCGATATTGTATACAAGTCCAATTTAGAACCTAAAATGAGTCATTATTGGCAAAAAACATTACCAATTGAATTGGCTTTAGAGTGTATTGATATTGAAATAACCAAAAATAAAATAATATTATTTTCTGATGATTTTGAGTGTCTAAATAAGATAATGCAGTATTACAAAAGTGATAATATTTTAAATATAGAGAATTTAATTCCGGAGAATTTGATTAATAATCATATTGATAGACTTTTTTATGAATTAGTGTTTATGATGAATTCGGAGTTGATTTATTCTGGAAGTAGTTCATTAGCTAGAACAGCGAGCTTTGTCTCTAGAGGAGTTGAACCAATTGTACCTATAATACAATGGGATAAACACAAAATAAATCAAGTATTTTTAAAAAAATTAAATCTTGTTTACGTCTCACAAAAACAAAATGCTTTTTCATATTTTTGTGCGGCTATGAATTTAAGAAATAATTATAATGTTGAAGAAGAAAAGCATTATTTATATTTTATAGATAAAGCTATATTGCAAGATAGAGATAATCCTGTATATGTTATCCTTTTATTGGAGTATTATATTAAAAATAAAAATGCCAATAAGTTGCGTGACATATTGATAAAAATAAAATTTAATGAATTTTTCTGTAAAGTTTTGCTTTACGGCGTTGTTGATATAACTAAGGATTTTATGATAATCCTTTATCAATTGAAAAGACAAATGTTTTATGAATTTTTATATAAAATTTTATATTTTGATTTAGAAATTAATAAAATAATCAAATATTTACTAGAGATTCAATATGTGTTGTTTGATAGTGGTTATATAACATTATCCTTATCTGAATTAGAGAAAAAAAGAGAAGTTGTTTTTTATTTTTATATAATAAAAGAAATTGAAAATATTTATTCTAAACACGGTTCGGCCAAAACAAGAATTCAAAACCAACTCTCTTATAAACTAGGTCAAGCCATGATAGTAAATTCAAAATCTATATTAGGTTATATAAGAATGCCTTTTGTTTTATCTTATATAAAAGATAAACATAAACAAGAACAAAAAATCTATCAAGAAAAAATAAAAAAAGATCCTTCTTTAAAATTACCTCCTTTAGAATCTTATCTTGATTATCAAGAAGCCTTAAAACTTAAAAATCATCTTTCTTATAAACTAGGAGAGGCTCTTATACAAGCTAATAAAACTTGGTATAAGGGAGGATATGTTAAGCTATGGTTTAAGATTAGGGAGTTAAAAAGGAATTTAAAATGAAAGAGAAAATTAAATAAATGACCAACATCCTTCTTTGTGGTGGTAGTGGCACAAGACTTTGGCCACTTAGTAGAACACTAATGCCAAAACAATTTTTGAAATTATTTGATGATAAATCTTTATTTGAGTTAGCTTTGCAAAGAAATTCCAAAATTTGCTCTAATACTTTAATAGTATGCAACGAAGAACAGTATTTCCTAGCTCTTGATCAAATTTCAAACACAAGTAAAACTAGATTTATTTTAGAACCACTAGCAAAAAATACCGCAGCAGCTATTACTTTAGCTTGCTTATCTTTATCTAAAGAAGAAATAGTTTTAATTACACCAAGTGATCACTTAATCAAAAATGAAAAAGCATATCAAGAAGCAATAGCTAAAGCTATAGAATTTGCAAATGATAACTATCTTGTAACTTTTGGCATAAAACCTGATAATCCACATATTGGATATGGCTATATTAAATCCAAAAATACTTATGATGTTGAAGCTTTTATAGAAAAACCAAATTTTAAAAAAGCTATAGAATTTTTAGAAGATGGAAATTATTCATGGAATTCTGGTATGTTTATGTTTAAAGTTGGTTTTTTCTTAGAGCAAATGCAAGCTTATTCAAAAGAAATATATGATTTTTGCTTAAAAGCACATAAAAATGCTTTAATACAAAATGATTTTATCAAAATCAAATCATCAGACATGGAGAAAATTCCAAAACTAAGCATAGATTATGCTCTAATGGAAAAATCAAACAAAGTAAAAGTGATACCTAGTAACATTTCTTGGAGTGATGTAGGAAGCTTTGAAAGCTTAGCTAAAGAGTTTAATAATGGTAATAATTATTCTAATGTTAATACTAAATTTTTAGATTCTAATAATATCTTTTGCTATGCAAGCGATCAAAAGAAATTTATAGCTACAATTGATCTTGATGATATATTTGTCATAGATACTCAAGATGCACTTTTAATTAGTAAAAAATCATCCTCTCAAAAAGTAAAGCAAATTTATGAAGCTATTCAAGAAAATGAAAATCTAAGTAAAAATCATCTTTGCACGCATAGACCTTGGGGAAGTTTTACTATACTTGAAGATGAAAAAGGATATAAAATCAAACGTATAGAAGTTAAACCTGGTAAAAGACTTTCTTTGCAAAAACATTTTCACAGAAACGAACATTGGATAGTTTTAAGTGGTACAGCAACTGTAGAAATAGATGGGGCAGAAAATTTAGTAAGACCTAATGAGTCAATCTATATAAAAATGGGGCAAAAACATCGTTTAAGTAATTATGGCAAAATTCCTGTTGTGATTATAGAAGCTCAAGTGGGTGAATACACAGGCGAAGATGATATAGTAAGATTAGAAGATGATTATAAAAGGATATAAATGAAAAAAGTGGCGTTAATAACTGGAGTTACTGGACAAGATGGAGCTTATTTGTCTGAATTTTTACTCAATAAAGGTTATGAAGTACATGGCATAAAAAGAAGATCTTCTTTATTTAACACAGATAGAATAGATCATTTATTTGAAGGTCATCATGGCAAAAAAAATGATTTTTATTTACACTATGGTGATATGACTGATTCTATGAATTTAACTAGAATAATAGCTGAGATTAAACCTGATGAGATTTACAATCTTGCTGCTATGAGTCATGTGCATGTTAGCTTTGAAACACCTGAATACACGGCAAATGCTGATGGTATAGGAACTCTTAGAATACTTGATGCGGTGAGATTTTTAAATCTAAATCAAAAAACTAAAATTTATCAAGCCTCTACTTCAGAGCTTTTTGGAAAAGTGCAAGAAACCCCACAAAGTGAAAAAACCCCATTTTATCCAAGAAGTCCTTATGCGGTAGCAAAAATGTATGCATATTGGATTACGGTAAATTACAGAGAAGCTTACAATATGTTTGCATGTAATGGAATTTTATTTAATCATGAAAATCCCGTTAGAGGAGAGACCTTTGTAACTAGAAAAATCACCCGCGCGGCTGCAAAAATAGCTTTAAATTTAGATGATATACTTTATCTTGGTAATTTAGATGCTAAAAGGGATTGGGGTCATGCAAAAGATTATGTAAAAATGATGTGGATGATACTACAACATAAAAAGGCCGATGATTGGGTTATAGCTACTGGAAAAACTACCACAGTAAGAGACTTTGTGAAGCTTGCCTTTGAATACTGTGGGATAAAATTAAATTTTAAAGGAAAAGGAATAGATGAAGAAGGTTTTATAGAAGATTTTGATCAACAAAGAGCTAAAGAGCTTTCTTTAAATTTTAATCATCTTCAAAAAGGCCAAGTGGTAGTAAAAGTGAATCCTAGATATTTTAGACCTACTGAAGTTGATTTGCTTTTAGGTGATCCTTCTAAAGCCGAAAAAGAACTAGGCTGGAATAGAGAATATGATCTTAAAAATTTAGTTGATGATATGATGAAAAGTGATTTAAAACTTATGAATAAAGACGTCTATCTTAAACAAGGCGGATATAAAATAATGAGGTATTATGAGTAATGGCTATAGAATTTAATATAGAAGAATCCAAAAAAATTAAAGGGGTTTATATTGTAACTCCAAATATTTCAACTGATTTGAGAGGAAATATTTGGACTTCTTTTTTAAAAGATGAAATAGAAAAATTACTACCTAAAGGATTATATTTTAAACATGATAAATTTTCAAAATCATGTCAAAATGTATTAAGAGGTATACATGGAGATTATAAATCTTGGAAATATGTAACTTGTGTTTATGGAGATATAATGCAAGTTGTAGTAGATTGCAGAAATGACTCTTCTACCTATCTTAAATGGGAAAGTTTTGATATCAATGAAGATAATCAAAAAATGATTTTAATCCCACCTAATATGGGCAATGCATATTATGCTAAAAGCAAAGAAGTGATATATCATTATAAATTAGCATATGATGGAGAATACCTAGATGCCAAAGAACAATTTACTTTTGCTTGGAATGATGATAAAATCAACATAAATTGGCCTACAAATAATCCTATTTTATCGGATAGAGATATGTTAAGTAAAAATTAAGGGAGATAATGATGAAAGAGATAATCAAAGACGGAATTATTTTAGCAAAACACATTCGAGCTTCAGAATGGGAGCAAGGACTCAAATTTTATTCCAATGATGATGAATTTATACAAGTTGGCACTTGGAATTATGATGCAAATAAAGAATTATTAGCACATGCTCATAATGAAGTGGAAAGAAAAGTATATTGGACTCAAGAAGTTTTATATATAAAACAAGGTTCGATAAGTGCAAAAATTTATGATATTTATGATAGCTTTGTAGAAGAATTAATTGCAAAAGAAGGTGATGTTTTAATTCTACTTAGAGGTGGACACGGTTACACTATACTTGAAGATAATACTCAAGTTTTAGAAATAAAAAATGGCCCTTATGTGGGTGCTGATAACGATAGGAGAAGGATATGATTCAATTAAATTTAGGATGTTGGCACAGAAATATACCAGGCTTTATAAATATAGATTTATGTGATATGCCCCATATTCATTATAAATCAAGTATTGATAAATTGGATATGTTTAACAATGAAAGTGTTGATTTGATATATAGTTCTCATAGTTTAGAATATTTTGATAGATTTCAAGTTATAGGTGTTTTAAGAGAATGGAAAAGAGTTTTAAAACGGGGGGGGGGGGTATTAAGATTGGCTGTTCCTGATTTTGATCAATTGATAAAAGTTTATTGTCAAACTAATGATATAAATAAAATATTAGGTCCGCTTTATGGAAGAATGGAAATTGATACTAAAAATGGTAAAAAGTGTTTATATCATAAAACGGTATATAATTTTCAATCATTGTCTGAAATTTTAATTAACAATGGGTTTAATAATATAAGAAGATATGATTGGAGGAATACTATACATAAAGATTATGATGATCATTCACAAGCGTATTATCCGCATATGGATAAAGAGAATGGTATATTAATAAGCCTTAATGTAGAAGCTATAAAAAAGGATTAGCATGAAATTTATAATGCAGATGAAACCATGGTTTGGTAAAGAAGAAAAAGAAGCTGTATGTTCTTACATGGATGAAGATGGTTTTCTAACAGAATTTAAAAGAACTACTTTGCTAGAAGAAATGATAGCTAAATATACTAATGCAAAGCATTGTATAATTGTAAATAATGGAACTATAAGTTTAACTTTAGCAGCTCTTGCTTTAGATATAGGCTATAATGATGAAGTGATAGTTCCTAACTATACTATGATAGCTACTCCAAATTCCGTCAAAATGATAGGTGCAAAACCTGTTTTTGTTGATGTTGAAAAAGAAACTTTATGTATGGATATAGAAAAAGCTAAATCAGCTATTACTTCAAAAACTAAAGCTATTATTTTAGTCAGTGCAAATGGTAGATATCCCAAATCAGGCATAGAAGCATTTGAAAAATTATGCAAAGAAAAAAACATATATCTTATAGAAGATGCTGCTCAATCTCTAGGTTCTTTTTATCCCGATAAAAGACATATTGGGACTGCAGGATGTATAGGCAGTTTTTCTTTTTCAGCACCAAAGATTATTTCCACTGGTCAAGGTGGAGCGTTAATAACAAATGATGATACTTTGGCTACAAAACTTAGAAAACTAAAAGATTTTGGTAGAAGTGGTGGTGGAAATGATTTCCATGATAGTATAGGATATAATTTTAAATTTACCGAACTTCAAGCTTGCGTAGGTATAGAGCAAATGAAAAAACTTGATTTTAGAGTAAAAAGAAAAAAAGAAATTTACATAATGTATAAAGAACTATTGCAAGATATAAAAGAAGTAAAATTATTTGAGCAAGATATTATAAACACTACTCCATGGTTTTATGATATTTTGGCCGAAAATAGAGATGAGCTTCAAAATTATTTAAAGGATAAAAATATAGGAACAAGATTAATGTATGGCCCAATCAATAAACAAATAGCCTATCAAATTCCTGGTAAACATGAAGTTTCAAATTTAATTGGAAAAAAAGGACTTTGGTTACCTTCGTTTACGCAAATTAGTGATGAAGAAATAGAATATATATGTAAAATGATTGGAAAATTTTATAGTGAGTATATATCATGACGGCTTATGTGCATATAGGAATAGCGAAAACAGGTACAACATCTATACAGAATTTTTTATATCAAAACAAAGAATTGTTATTAAAACAAGGAGTGTTTTTTCCCCAATCTATAGGGAAAAAAGAACATCGTGCCTTTGCCGCTTTAAATTATTTGGAGTGCAAGAATGATTGGTTTTGTAAAGCAAATTATTTGCAAAGTAAAAAACAACTATTAGATAAGCAGAAAGATATTTTTGATAGTTTATGTAATGAACTTCAGAAATTCTCTGAAAAATATTTTATCAATAAAATTATCATATCATCTGAAGGCATTCAAGCTTATTTAAATTCTGAAGAAGAATATAGAAATTTAAAAAATAATTTAGAAAAACTAAATATTGATAGTATTAAAATTATCATTTATATTCGAAATCAATTTGATTTATATTGTTCGTTATTTTCTCAAAGAGTTAAAAATGGAAGAATTTACGACTCTATAGAAAAATACGCAAGTGAGATAGATTTTGATTATGAAAATGTATATGAATACAAAAAAACAATAGAGTATTGCACAAGGATATTTGGAATAGAAAATGTAATAGTTGGCGTATTTGAAAAAGATTCTTTTTTTAAGAATGATTTGATAGAAGATTTTTGCAATAAGAGTCAAATAAAATTAAATAATGAATTTTTAAAAGTTAAAAACGAAAATGAAACTTTAAATTTATTAGGAATGAATTTATTGCTGAGATTAAATTCTAAAATACCTTATTGGAATGATAATGGTGAAAATATCACAAGGAAAAGCACAAATTTGATTCAATGTATTGAAAAACATTTATCGTTTAAACACGAGGAGCTTAAATTTTATCCAAAAAAAAGAATATACGATTATTATATGACGCGTTTTGAAGATTCGAATGAGTGGATTAAGATAAATTTTTTTAAGAATAAGGAAGAATTGTTTAAGATGCGTTCTTTTGTGGATTATAAAGAAAATTACAAGATGGAATCTATGTATGACAAATATTTTGATTCAATTTCATCGTTGATTTTTGATTTAATAAAGAAATAATATGAAAACTTGCAACTTAAAAGATATAACCTCCATAGCTATAAAAGCAGGTAAAAGTGTCTTAGAAATTTATAATCAAGATTTTAAAATTTCTTATAAAGATGATAATTCGCCTTTAAGCGAGGCAGATATCATCTCAAATGAGATTATTTGCAAAGAGCTTGCTAAATTTAACATCCCTATACTTTCAGAAGAAAATAAAGCCATATCTTATGAACAAAGAAAAAATTGGGAATATTTTTGGTGTATAGATCCAATCGATGGTACTAAAGAGTTTATTAATAAAAATGGAGAATTTACTATAAATATAGCTTTGATTTATAAAGATACTCCGGTTTTAGGTGTAGTTTATGCTCCAGCATTGGATCTGCTATATAGTGCTAAAAAAGGCGAAGGTGCTTTTAAAAATGGTATAAAGCTACCTTTACAAAGAAATGATGATTTTTTAAAAATTGTAGCCAGTAAATCACACTTAAATGAGCAAACAAAAGATTTTATAGATAGTATTCAAACAACTATGCAAAAAGAATTTATTTCTATGGGAAGTTCTTTAAAGCTATGTTTGGTAGCTAGTAATGAAGCAGATATTTACCCAAGATTAGCTCCTACTATGGAGTGGGATGTAGCTGCTGCTGATGCTATAGTTAGAGAGGCTGGGAAAATGACTTATGATTTTTATACCAAAAAACCTTTAGTGTATAATAAAGAAAATTTATTAAATCCATATTTTATAGTAGAGTAAAAAATGACCCATTTAGAATATTTAGAATCAGAGTCTATTCATACCATCCGTGAGGTGATAGCTGAGTTTGAAAAACCAGCTATGCTTTATAGTATAGGTAAAGATAGCTCAGTTATGCTTCATCTTTTACAAAAAGCATTTTACCCAAGCTTACCTCCACTTCCTTTGGTGCATGTAGATACTACATGGAAATTTAAAGAGATGATAGAATTTAGAGACAAGCGCGCCAAAGAGCTTGGTATGGAGCTTATAGTCTATCAAAACCCTAAAATCAAAGAATTAAATCTTTCTCCATTTACACATGGCTCATCCATGCATACAGATATTGCTAAAACACAAGGTTTAAAACAAATGCTTGATTTATATCAGTTTGATGCGGTATTTGGTGGTGCAAGAAGAGATGAAGAAAAATCGCGTGCAAAGGAAAGAATTTATTCTTTCCGTGATGAAAATCACTCATGGGATCCAAAAAATCAACGCCCAGAATTATGGGATATCTACAACGGTCGTCATAAAAAAGGTGAATCCATAAGAGTTTTCCCGCTGAGCAATTGGACTGAGCTTGATATATGGCAGTATATTTACAAAGAAAATATTCCTTTACCAAGTCTTTATTTTGCTAAAAAACGACCGGTAGTAGAGTACATGGGGGCTAAAATTTTAGTTGATGATGAGCGCATGCCAAAAGAACTTGCTAAAAATGCTAAAGAAGAATTAGTTCGTTTTAGAACCTTAGGTTGCTACCCGCTAACAGGAGCCATAAACTCAAGTGCTAGCAATGTTTTAGAAATCATCGAAGAACTTTTGCTTTCTAAAACAAGTGAAAGACAAGGTAGGCTTATAGACACTGATGAAGAAGCAAGCATGGAAAAAAAGAAAAAAGAGGGGTATTTTTAATGAAGACAAATGTAGAAAAATACCTAAAAGAACATGAAAATAAAGAGCTTTGTAGATTTATCACTTGTGGTAGTGTAGATGATGGCAAATCTACCCTTATAGGTAGAATGCTTTATGATGCAAAAATGCTTTTTGAAGATCAAATTTTATCTTTAGAAAAAGATAGCAAAAAGCTTGGTAATGCAGGAGAAAAGCTTGATTTTGCGCTTTTAGTAGACGGTCTTGCAAGCGAGAGAGAGCAAGGTATAACCATAGATGTAGCATATAGATTTTTCACAAGTGAAAAAAGAAAATTCATCATAGCAGATACTCCAGGCCATGAGCAATACACTAGAAACATGGCAACAGGTGCTAGTACAGCTGATATTGCTATCATACTTATAGATGCTAGAAAAGGGGTTTTAACTCAAACTAAAAGGCATTCTTATATAGCGAGTTTGCTTGGTATAAAACAATTTATTATTGCTGTGAATAAAATGGATTTGATTGATTATAATCAAGAAATTTTTAATACAATCTGCAAAAATTATCAAGAAATTTTACCATGCTTAAAAAATCATGAATATATTAAAACCCACTTTGTTCCTATATGTGCATTAGATGGAGACAACATAGCTTCTAAAAGCATTAATATGCCTTGGTATGATGGAAAAACATTATCTGAGCTTTTAGATACTTTGCCTATTGCTACTAGTTTAAGCGATGAGTTTATCATGAGTGTGCAATATGTCAATCGCCCTCATTTAAATTTTAGAGGTTTTTGTGGAAATATTGCTAGTGGAAGTATAAGTGTTAAAGATGAAGTTGTGATTTTACCTTCTTTAAAAACAAGCAAAATAAAACAAATCATCACACCTAGCATTAAAAGTCTAAATATACCTGATAAAAATGAAAATGTTCAAAGTGCTAAAAATGCTAGCTTTCCAAGTGCTATAACTTTAACTTTAGAAGATGAGATAGACATTTCAAGAGGCGATGCAATAGCCTCTAAAAATCATAGTATAGAAATTTCAAATTCTTTTAAAGCTATGGTAATATGGATGAGTGAGGTTAAGTTTAATTTAAATGAAAACTATCTTATCAAAATAGCAAATTTAACTACTAATGTAGTATTTGAAAAAATTGATTTTAAAAAAGACATTAATACTTTCAAAGAATTTCAAAGTGATGAATTAAAGCTCAATGATATTGCTAAATGCACCTTAAAGCTTAATAAAAAAACAGCCCTTAAAGCTTATAAGGACAATAAAATTTTAGGAAGTTTTATCATCATAGATAAATACTCTAATGAAACCTTAGCAGCGGGTATGGTAGAAGAAATTTTAGCAAGCGAAGAAAAGAGTAGAATTTACACTCAAGCAGAAATAGAACTTAATGCTTACATTAGAAAAAACTATCCTGAATGGGAATGTAAAAAAATATGAAAATTATTGTTGCATTAAGTATTTTAATCTTGCTTATTTTGTTAATTAGCAATAAAATTAAACCTTTTATTTTATTTGGTAGTGTAGCTGTGCTTTATTATCTTTTGGGATATTTAAATTTAAATACTTGGCTTAGCTCTTACACGAGTGAATCTTTGATAGTGCTTATTTTGCTTTTGTTAGTTTCACTAGCTATAGAAAAAAGCGTTGTGATAAGTTGGTGTTCTAAATTCATCATAGGTAAAAATTATCATCTATCACTTTTAAAGCTTGGAGTTGTTACAGCTAGTATTTCAGCTTTTTTAAATAATACTGCAGTAGTGGCAAGTTTTATGAGTATTATAAAAAATAACAAATTTCAAGTTCCTTCTAAATTACTCATCCCACTTTCATATTTTTCCATAGTTGGTGGAACGATGACTTTGATAGGTACTTCAACTAACTTGATAGTCAATTCTTTTGTAGTGCAAAATGGTTTGGAAAGTTTAAAGATTTTTGATTTTTTTGCGGTGGGTTTTTGTATAAGTATTGGAGTGCTTATAGTGCTTTTGATTTTTAGCTTTTTACTACCTGAGTATAAAGAAAGAGAAAATGTCATTAATGAGTATTTAATCAATGCTAAGGTTTTAAAAAATAGCTCATTGGTGGGAAAAACTATACAAGAAAATGGCTTAAGGAATTTGGAGTTTTTGTTTTTACTTGAAATTCAAAGAAAAGATGAGCTTATTACTCCTGTTAGCCATAATGAGCTTATCAAAGAAGGAGATGAGTTAATTTTTAGTGGAGATATTACACATTTAGAGGCTTTGAAAAAATTTGATGGCCTGCAAATTGGCTCACAAGATTTGAAATTAGAAACATTAAATTTAGTAGATGTTGTTATAAATTCTGAGTCAAACTTGATAGGAAAAAGCGTTAAGGAAGCAAACTTTAGAGCTAAATTTGATGCAGGGATTGTAGCTCTAAAAAGAGGCTCAAAAAATATTTCAAAAATTGGCCAAAGTTTATTACAAGCTGGAGATAGGCTTATTTTAAGCATAGGTAAGGATTTTCACTCAAGAGATAATATCAATAAAAACTTTTACATTATCTCAAATATTATGCAAAATCAAAAGTTAAGCAATATTCAAAGTTTCATAGTGATTTTTGCGTTTTTAGCCATCATTGCTGTATCTGCTTTGGAGTTAGTGTCTTTGCTTAAAGCGCTGCTAGTGTTTCTAGCTTGCTTATTTATATTTAAAATCATAAGTTTTGATGAAGTAAAAAGACACTTTCCTTTGGAAATTTTTATCATAGTAGGATCTTCTTTGGCTATAACTAAAGTTTTAGTTGATAGTGGTTTAGCTAAAGATTTGGCTGAGTTTATTATAGGAACTTTTGGGGTATATGGATTATATGGTAGTTTTGTGGGAATTTATGTTCTAACTTTGCTTTTGACTGAAATCATTACCAATAACGCTGCTGCAGCTTTGGCTTTTCCTGTCGCTTATAGTACTGCCTTAGCACTTGATGTTAATCCAACTCCGTTTATATTAGCGGTTGCTTACGGGGCAAGTTGTGCTTTTTTAATGCCACATGGTTATCAAACTCACTTGATGGTAGGTTCAATTTGTGGGTATAAAACTACTGATTTTATAAAAATAGGATGGATAGTTTCTTTGACTTATTCAGTTATTGTTTTAACTATAACTCCGGTATTTTTTAGTTTTTAAGGAAAAAAATGAGTAAAAATTTAACTTGGCATACAAGTAGCATTACAAAAACTCAAAGAGCTAAACTTAAAAATCAAAAACCATGTGTTTTGTGGTTTAGTGGGCTTAGTGGTAGTGGTAAATCTACTTTGGCAAATGCGGTTGAAAAAAAACTTTTTAAGCAAGGTTTTCATACTTATCTTTTAGATGGAGATAATGTACGTCATGGACTTAATAAAGATTTGGGTTTTGATGAGGTTTCAAGAGTAGAAAACATAAGACGCATAGGAGAAGTATGTAAGCTTTTTGTAGATGCTGGTATGATAGTACTTTGCGCTTTTATATCGCCTTTTGAAAAAGATAGAAAGCTTATAAAAGATCTTTTAGATGAGGATGAATATATAGAAATATTTGTTGATACACCTTTGGAAATTTGTGAAAAAAGAGATCCAAAAGGACTTTATAAAAAAGCAAGAAATGCAGAAATTAAAAATTTTACAGGTATAGATAGTCCTTATGAAAAACCTAAAAATCCACATATGCACATAACAAAAGAAGATCTTAATGAGAATGTGGATATGATTTTGAGATTTTTAGATGGAAAAGTGTAAATGACCGCTTATGTACATATAGGGACAGTAAAAACAGGTACAACTACTATTCAACAGTTTTTATCTTCTAATGATCATTTGTTTCTAAAAAAAGGTTACTTTTACTCAAAAATTTTAAGAAAAAATAGTATTCAACATTGGAATATTATTAGCATCATGAGATTTTACTTTAACATAAAAAAATATTCTATTTTTGCCGAGGATTTTAAACAATTTAAGAATGAAATGGATAAACATAAGCATAATATTTATATTATTTCAACAGAAGGTATTACTTGGACATTTAAGTCTAAAGAAACTATTGTGTTATTTAAAAAATTTATGAATGATATTGGATTTGTTAATATAAAAATCATTTTATATTTAAGGGATACGGCAAAATTGTTAACATCTCTAGCATCGCAAGAAATAAAAAATGGTTATAAGTATAATTCCTATTTTTTATATCCTTCTGATAATCCAAATTTTCACACTTTTGATTATAAATGGCTTTGTGAAAGCTATTCGAGTGTTTTCGGGAGAGAAAATTTAATTGTAAGATTATTTGATCAAAATGAATTTTATCAAGGAGATTTGCTTAAAGATTTTATACATGTTATAGGTTTAAAATGGGATGAAAATTTTGCTATACCTTTAAAACAGAATGAAAGTTTAGATTTACTTGGTTTTGAAATACAGAGTAGATTAAATAAATGTATTTTTAATAAAGAAATGGATAACTCTATAAAGAGAACGGTTGAAAAATATCTTCAAGACTCGAATAGCAAAGGATTAAATTTTAAACCCCCTAAAAAAACTTATCAATCTTATATAGATTATTTTGAGGAGTCAAACGAATGGGTAAGAAAGGAATTCTTTCCTTATAAAGAAAGATTGTTTCCTAAAGAAGACTTAAGTAATTATAAAGAAAACTATGAACTCAAAGAAATGAAACCAGAATATTGGGATAAAATAGCTGAATTTATAGCTGATATTGTTAAAACTAAAAATCAAGCTATTATAGATAAAGAGCAGATAATACAAAACCAAAAAAATAAGATTGAAATTCTAGAACAAGCTAGTGGTAGTCTAGATAAA